>CAJYBQ010000082.1 GCA_913064755.1 uncultured Alphaproteobacteria bacterium | reverse complement strand
GCTGGAGTGGTGCATGCGGCTCCAACGAGTCGACCACGTGCCGACAGACAGCGGGGGTGTGTACCGCGCGCCAGACCTACGGCGCCACGCGGCGGCCGGCGGGCCGACCCGGGGCCTCCTGCGCCCAGTCCGCAGCGTCCGGACCGGTTCTGACCGATTGCAACGCCCCCTCCGTCCGCCCTACCACCGCGCCGAGGGAAGCAGCCCCCCGTTCCACGGCCTGGTCGATGGAGGCAACGATATCGGACAGTTCGACGGCACGCGCGCCCAGCGCCTCGACCTGCGCGTCGCCACGTCCGGCAACGGCAATGGCCTGGTTCTCCACCTTGGCGATATAGGCCGACAGGTCACCGATGGAGGATTTCAGCCGCTCTGCCACCGCGATGACGCGTTCCTCCGACCGCTCCGAAGAGGCCACGGCCAGCGAAGCGGCGGCCTTCAGGCGTTCCTCCACATTCTCGATCATCTGCGCGGCGGTGCCCTGCATCTCGGCCACGCTTGCCTCCAGCTCGTCGCGGGACGCCGCCATCCGACCGGTCGTGGCAGCAAGCCGCTGATCGATCTGCGCCAGGGACCCGGTCAGGTTCTCCATCCGCTGCGCCAGTTCGTCGGTGCGCGCCGTGACCTCGCGACCGTTCTCGTCCAGCACCTGGACTTCCGATGCAAAGCGCTGTGTCGCCAGCCAGGTATTGTCGGCGGTTGACTGCAGGGCCTGTTCCGCCTCTGCCGTGACGATGCCGATGTCGTCGAGCAGCTTGGCCAGGGCGGCGTTGCGGGCGGAGACCGCCTCGACACTTGCCGTGGCCTTCTCCGCGCTGCGGGTGGTGCCTTCGTCCAGCAGGGCCAGTTCCTGGCGGCTTTCCGCGACCACGCTTGCCATGGTGGCCTGAACCGAACCGAGACTGTCGTGCAACCGCGCGATCTGGCCATCCATGCCCTCGCGCAGCCCCTCCGACTGATCCATGGTGCGGGCGATGACCTGTGACAGGGATTCCATGCGGTTGCGCAGGTCCTGGCTGACACCGGCGACACGACGAACCGTGCTGTCCGCTTCCTCCCGCAGGCGCGCCATCGGCTGTTCCAGCATCGTGTTGATCTGCCCGGCGCGCTTGGCCACCTGCTCCACCGTGTCGTCGGCGGCGACAAGCTGTGTCCGCAGGGAGGCCTCTATCTCCGCCGTGCGGCGGCCTGCCTCGGCCACGGCCTGGCCCAGTGCCTGGCCCTGGCGTTCGCCCAGGTTCCGGACTTCCGCATCCAGCGCACGGACCTCGTCCAGCAATTGCCGCTGCCCCGCCGCCCGTTCCGTGATCGCCTGGCCCAGGTGATCGGATTGTTCCGCCGACCGCTGGGCTGCGGCAGCCAGCGCCTGGGTGCCCTGGCCGATGCGCTCATCCAGCCGGTCGACACGCGCCAGGGCATTGGTTGTCTCGCTCTCCAGCGCCTGGCTGAGCCTGCGCAATGACAGGGCCATGGCATTCAGCCGTGCCTCGGCCTCCGGATCGGGGAAGCTCATGTCCTTCAGGATCTCGTGCAGCGCGGAACGGCTGTGGCGTGAATCCACGCTGCGCCAGTACCAGAACCCGGCCAGCCAGAAGAAGGCGGGCGGCACGAACGCGGCGAGCACCACCGTGGCAAGTTCGTGCGGCAGCATCAGCCCGGCGGCGGAAAAGCCGACCGAGCGCGAGAACCAGACCAGGACAATGGCAAGCCAGCCGACGGTCAGCGCAACCAGCAAGGTCGCGGTTCCCCGACGCAGGCGATCCAGCGACTGCACCGTCAGCGAAGAGCGCGTGCTTTCAGGTGCAACGTCCGATCCGGGTGCAGCCTTGGGCCATTTCAGCAGCATGACAGTCCGCTTTCTTCTCACACAGGATTTCCGACCTCATTGATATCAGGTCCGGTCGCCCGCCGACAGTTCGGCAGCGAGCTCGTTTCGGGTCCGGCGCATGACATCCAGCAGCGCCGCCAGTGCCGAACTCTCGGTCGCCTGCGAAGCATCATCCGCCACAGCATCGCTGCGTTCGAGCCGACCAGCGGCTTCGGCAAGGCTGTCGAGACCCAGGTTCAGCGCCGCACCGCGGATCGCATGCGACAGTTGCCGCCTTGCGTCCCCGCTTGCCGCAACCAGTTCGGTTTCCCACCCGCCCAGGTCCTGGACGATATGGTCCAGCAGCGCCCGGGAGGTTTCCGCATCCAGTCGCTGCTTCAACCGCTCCATGTTCGGCTGGGCACCGTCGGGTGCACCGTGCTCCGTCCTCGCACCACATTCCGCCGCGCGCTGACGCAGCAAGTGCAGCAGTTCCTCGGCATCCAGCGGCTTGGCAAGATAGCCGTTCATGCCCGCGTCGACACAGCGCTCCAGGTATTCGTCGCCCGGATGCGCGGTCATGGCGATGATCGGAATGCGTCCGACGGCGCCGGGCAACTGGCGCACGGCACGCGTCGCGGCCAGGCCATCCATGTCAGGCATCTCCACGTCCATCAGCACCATGTCGTAGGGCAGTGACCTGAGCGCCTGCAGGGCTTCCCGCCCGCCCCCGGCGGAGACGGCGTCGTGGCCGGCATTCTCCACGATGGACGAGGCCAGTTTCTGGTTCACCGCAACGTCATCGACGATCAGCACCCGCAGCCGGTGACCGCTCGGGTCCCGCGCCGGCCGGGCGGTGGTCGATATCTCGGGCGTTTCCATCGGCGCCCCGGAAAGGGCGCGGTGATAGATGGACCGGCGCAGCGGTTGCAGGATGCGGGCGTCGAACAAGGCGTCCTCGTCCTCCGCCATTGCCTCGACCACGCCAACGGGAACGGTCAGGATCAGGCGACAATCGGCGGTATCCGGATCGGCCCGAAGCTGCCGGGCCAGGGACCCCGCTCCGCCGCGAATCCGCCAGTCGATGACGCAGGCCGTCACCGATCCTGACGACCGGATACGGCTGATGGCATCGGCAGGTGACCCGGCCTCCAGCACCTTCACCTTCCAGTCGCGGGCATAGCGGGTGGCAACCTCGCGGGTCTTGCCGTCCGGTCCGGCGATCATCACCGAAACATTCGCCAGGTCACCCAGGCGTCGCACGCTGCGACCGTTGCGGATGGGCAGGTCGACGGTGAACACGGACCCGGCACCGTCGATGCTGGCCAGGCGAATGTCGCCGCCCATGGCATTGACCAGCCTGCGGGAAATCGCCAGCCCCAGGCCGGTTCCGCCAAATCGCCGGGATATGCCGCCGCCCTGGCTGAAGGGCCTGAACAGGCGGGGCTGCACATCCGCAGGAATGCCGATCCCAGTGTCGGATACCTCGAACCGCAGCACGGCACTCTGCCCCGGCGCAGGGGCGACGGCCAGGGTCACGTGCCCCGTGTCGGTGAACTTGATCGCGTTGCTGACCAGGTTGAGCAGGACCTGGCGCAACCGTCCGGCGTCCGCCGTCATGATGTCGGGACTGTCAGCCGCGACATGGCTGACGATCTCCAGCCCCTTGGACTGCGCCCGCGCCGCCATCAGGCCGACGACACTCTCGACCGTGCGCGCCACCTCGAATGGTGCATCATCCAGTTCGACGCGGCCCGCCGCCAGCTTCGTCAGGTCGAGGATGTCGTTGATCAGGTTCAGCAGCGCATCGGCCGACTCGCGCACGATCTCGGCGTAGGACCGTTGCTGTGGCGTCAGCCGGGTGCCTTGCAGCAATCCTGTCATGCCGATGATCCCGTTCATCGGTGTCCGCAATTCGTGGCTGATGGTGGCGAGGAATTCCGACTTCGCCCGGTCGCCCGCCTCGGCCTGCAGCCGTGCGGTCTCCGCGTTGCGATGTGCCGTTTCCAGCCGTTCGATCAGGTCGGTGTTCTCGAACCGCAGCGCCATGGATTCACGAAAGCGCCGATTGAGGCCGCGCATCCAGCCGAACAGCAGGATCATGGCGATGAAACCGGCCCCGGCGGTTGCCAGCGCCAGATCGCGACCGTCCAGTACGAACATGACGACAATGGGCAGGCTGGTGGGGACTGCGAAGGCCAGGAACGCGGGCGGATAGAGGGCGCGGTGAACCACGGCCGCCACCAGCGAGCCAAAGATCAGCAGGGCGAGGAAGGCCTGGTGAGGATAGGACCCGGCATCGAAATAGCTCGCGACACTCGGTCCCCAGACCAGGCCGACAACGGCCGACATGGCGGCATAGCGCAGGCCCCAGGCCTCCGCATTGGCCAGTTTGGCGGGATCGGCCTCATAGGCGCGGCGCAGGCGGTCGGCGACGAACATCATGGCGGCGACGCCGATCGTCAGCACGATAGCGGGCCAGATCGGCGCCCGCTCCAGAAAGACCGCGGCGATGATGCCGACGACCATGAACGGGATGACCCGCAGCCGACTGGATTCGCGGACCAGTTCGCCGATCATCTCGGCACGGATACGCTGATCGCGGTCGAGCGACGGCGAATCGCTGGCCCCGTCGAATTCCCTGCGGATTCCGACACCGGCGACCTTGTCCTCGTCCGCTTTCCCCGCGGGAGGCCTGTCTGACAACGCGTCGGCGCTGCTCATCAGTCGTGACCCCTGAATCGGACTGCCACGGCGGCAATCCCCCGGAACCCCAAGGTCTCACGTCAGGCACGGGCAATGCAACGCTGAAGGACAGGCCGCGAAATTCGGCTTTCCAGCCGCGAACCCGCCGTTCGCCCCGGCCGGTCAGCCGAAACCGCGGACAGTCACCAGGCCGTCAGTCCGCCGTCGACCACGACTTCCGATCCGGTCATGAACCGGGTTTCGTCCGACGCCAGGTAGACCACGGCGTGGGCGATGTCATCCGGCTGCCCCAGGTGTCCGACAGGATGCTTGGCCTTCAGCATCTCGACGGCCTTGTCCGGTTCCGCCTGCGCCTTCACACCGTCCATCACCATGGGCGTCTCGATATACCCCGGGTGGATGGAGTTCACGCGGATACCGAGCCCGGTCTGTGCCGCCTCGACCGCCGCCGCCTTGGTGAACAGCCGCACCCCGCCCTTGGATGCGCAATAGGCGGTGGTGCCCACATTGCCGACGATCCCGAGGATGGAAGAGAGATTGATGATCGATCCCCCCGGTGCCATGCGCCGGAAACCGACGCGCGTCCCCATGAACACGGCGTCCAGGTTGACCGACTGCATCCGCTGCCAGAACGCCAGGTCCGTGTCCACCAGCAGGCTGCGCGCGCCGATACCGGCATTGTTGACCAGCACCTGGAAGCCGCCGAAACGGGTCTCCGCCTCGTCGGCAATGGCGTCCCAGCGGGCCTCGTCGGTGACATCCTGGGCCAGGGCCGTCACCTGGCCGCCCAGCCCCTCGATCGCCGTCACCACGTCGTCAGGCGCACTGAGATCGGTTGCCAGGAGCGTTGCCCCCTCCGCGGCGCAGGCGAGCGCGGAAGCCCGCCCCAGCCCGGATGCCGCGCCTGTGATCCAGACCGTCTTGCCGTCAAGGCGTCCCATGCTGCCGCCCGCCGTCAGGACAGGGCGCCGGAGGCACGCAGGCGCGCCACTTCGGCCGGGTCGAAGCCCCAGTCGGCCAACGCCTCGTCGGTGTTCATGCCCGGGTCGGCTGCCACGGTGGGCTTGCCCGCCGGGGTGCCGGAGAACCGCGGAGCAACATTGGGCTGGGTCACGCCTTCGACCTCGATGAAGGTCTCCCGTGCAACGTTGTGGGCGTGCTTCGGCGCTTCGTCCATGTCGAGAACCGGTGCGAAACAGACGTCCGACCCCTCCATGACGTCACACCATTGATCACGGGTCTTCGTCTTGATGATCGCCGCGATCTCGGCGCGGTATTCGTCCCACTTGGCCGGGTTCATCTGCTCGGGCATCGCATCCGGAGCCATGCCCAGCTTTTCCTTCAGTTCCGCGTAGAACTTGCCCTCGATGGACCCGATGGACACATGCTTGCCGTCGCTGGTCTCATAGACGTCGTAGAAATGCGCGCCCGTATCCAGGATGTTGGCACCGCGTTCCTGCTTCCAGCGCCCGGCGGCCTTCATGCCGTAGATCGCGGTCATCAGGTTGGATGCGCCATCGACCATGGCCGCATCGACGACCTGGCCCTTGCCGGACCGCTGCGCCTCGATATAGGCGGCAAGGCAACCATACGCGAGGTACAGCGCGCCGCCGCCGAAATCCCCCACCAGGTTCAGCGGCGGGATCGGGCCGGTATCGGTGCCGCCGATGGCGTGCAGCGCACCGGTGATGGCGATGTAGTTCATGTCGTGACCGGCAGCATGGGCAATCGGGCCTTCCTGCCCCCAGCCGGTGACGCGGCCATAGACCAGCGCCGGATTGCGGGCCAGGCAGCCATCGGGACCAAGCCCGAGACGTTCGGTGACACCCGGACGCATGCCCTCGATCAGGATGTCGGCGTTCTCGACCAGCTTCAGAACCGTCTCCACCCCTTCGGCGGATTTCAGGTTTGCGGCGACCGAACGCTTGGAACGATTCAGCAGGTCCCACTTTGCCGCCCCCCGGGCGATGCCGAGATCGGCCGCGGTCTGGCGGTCGATGCGAATCACGTCGGCACCGAGATCGCCCAGCAACATTGCCCCCATGGGCCCCGGGCCGATGCCCGCAAGCTCCACAACCTTCACACCGCTCAACGGTCCCTGACCACGCATGACGTATCCTCCCCAAGATGACTGTTGGCGCCATTGTGCGAGACCGGCGATGACTTGTCATCCCAGACTGCGTGCAACCCCGTCCTGCCCCCTCACCTGCCCTGCATAGCCATCCGGCGCATGGCCATGACGGCAAGCATCAGCGACAGGACCGAGGCCACCGTCCGCACATGGTTGGACAGGGTCCAGTCCGCCGACCAGAGCAGCCAGTCCGCCACGGCGAGGTCCGACAGGAGCGCCAGCGCGCGGTTCATCGGGACATTGATCGTGGCCGTCAGGGCGACGACACCACCGAGGTAGATCAGCGCGGCAAGCACCAGCAGGACGCCGGGTCCACGATGCCGCGCGAGGCCCAGGCAGATGAGCGCCAGGACGACAGCCAGTGCCGGTGTCGCGGCAAAGACCCCGAAGAAGACGGGGTTTCGCACCGCGACATTGATGTTCTGCATCGCCTGCATGGCATCCGGACCGGCCACCAGATCGAGGCCCGGCATGACCGTGTTCGAGAAGGCGAAGAAGAACCCCGCCATGACGCCCAGCAGCAGGCAGAGGACCAGAACGGTGGAGCGGAGAAAGGCATCGAACATCGGCATGTCCCCTGTTTCAAAAAACGTACTCCCATGTACGTATTTGACATATACGTACATGGGAGTACGTATTCAATGGAAATCCGAAACAGTCCGGAGACGCTTCGACGATGCGCGAGGAAAAACAGCGGGCGCGGCACCGCCAGATCGCCGATGCGGCCTATGCCCTGCTGGCACGCGACGGTTACAAGGCGACGTCGATGCTGGGAATCGCCAGGCAGGCCGCCGCCTCCAACGAGACGCTCTATCGCTGGTACGGCAACAAGCAGGGTCTCTTCAGAACGCTGGTCGACGACAATGCCGAGGATGTTCGCACGCTGCTGCAGGACCGGATATCGGCAGACTCCGATCCGCTGGAGGCCCTGGCGGAGGTCGCGCCGCTGCTGTTGAGACTGGTCACGGGGGAACGCGCCGTGGCGCTCAATCGTGCGGCGGCGGCCGATGTACACGACACTGCAACCCTGGGACAGACCATCGCTGCGCGGGGCCGTGACACGATTGTTCCACTGATCGGGGGGCTGATGGCCCGCCTGCGTCAGTCGGGCGCGCTTGCCAGGGGAGAACCACCTGAAATCGCTGAAGTATTCGTTAATCTCCTGATCGGAGACATGCAGATCAGGAGGGTCATCGGCGTGATCGACCCGCCCGACATCGCTGCTTCGAAACAGCGTGCCGAGCGGGCCATCTCGCTTCTGCTCAGGCTCTACGGGCCAGAGCCCGCATCGCCTGGCAGTTGATCATCGGATCAGCCGTTCACTCGGCGGCAAGCGGTGCCGCGGCGATCGAACCGGACTGGTGATCCTGCGCCGCAACCACTGCGGCTGCCGTCATGTTGACGATGCCGCGCGTGGTGATCGCCGGGGTCACGACATGGGCCGACTTGGCCATGCCGATCAGGATCGGGCCGACGGACATGCCCTCGGTCGTTTCCTTCACCAGGTTGAAGGCGATGTTGGCCGCGTCCATGTTCGGCGCGATCAGCACGTTGGCATTGCGGGACAGCGTTGAATCGGGGTTCACCCGTTTCCGCACCGACTCGTTCAATGCCGTGTCGCCCTTCATCTCGCCGTCGATGTCCAGGTCAGGGGCCATCTTGCGCACCAGTTGCAGGGCTTCCCGCATCTTCACCGACGACGGATCGTCGTTGTCGCCATAGTTGGAATGCGCCAGCAGGGCCACGTGCGGTTCGATACCGAATCGGTCCACGACCTCGGCCACCATGATGGCCATCTCGGCAATGCCCTGTGCCGACGGATTGTCGGACACATGGGTGTCGGCAATCGCCATGGTACCACGGTCCATGACCACCAGCTCGATCGCCGAAGGCTCCATGACCCCGTCACGCAGGCCGACGATGTCACGCACGAAGTTGAGATGGCGGTCATAGCGACCGACCAGCCCGCAGAGCATGCCGTCCACATCGCCACGGTCGACCAGCAGCGACGCGATCACCGTCGTGTTGGTGCGGATCAGGTAACGCGCCTCGTCAGGTGACACGCCCTTGCGCCCCATCCGGGCACAGAGTGCGGTGACCAGGCCTTCGATGGCATCGCCACCGTTCGGATCGAAGACGTCCAGGTCGGCACCAACCTTCATGCGCAGGCCGAAACGTGCGATCCGACGCTCGATCACCTCCTGGCGGCCGATCAGCACCGGGCGGGCCAGCCCGTCATCGATGATCACCTGGGCGGCGCGCAGCACGCGTTCCTGCTCCCCGTCCGCATAGGCGATCTTCTTCGGGTCCGCCTTGGCGCGGTCGAACACGGGCTTCATGGCAAAGCCGGTCTTGTAGACGTATTCGTTCAGCTTGGCGCGATAGGCATCCATGTCGGCGATGGGACGCACGGCCACACCGGAATCCATCGCGGCCTGGGCCACGGCGGACGACACTTCCACCATCAGGCGCGGATCGAACGGCTTCGGGATGATGTAGTCGGGACCGAACTCCAGGCTGTCCACGCCGTAGGCCTTGGCCACGACGTCGGAGACTTCCTGCTTTGCCAGGTCGGCGATCGCCTTGGTCGCGGCGACCTTCATTTCCTCGTTGATCGTCGTCGCACCGCAATCCAGCGCACCGCGGAACAGGAACGGGAAGCACAGCACGTTGTTGACCTGGTTCGGATAGTCCGAACGGCCCGTGGCGATGATCGCGTCCGGGCTGGCGGCACGCGCCTCTTCGGGCAGGATCTCCGGGGTCGGGTTGGCCAGCGCCATGATGATCGGCGTCTTGGCCATGGTCTTCACCATGTCACCGGGCAGGGTGCCGGGGCCGGAGACGCCGACAAAGACGTCCGCGCCCTTCACGGCTTC
>CAJYBQ010000081.1 GCA_913064755.1 uncultured Alphaproteobacteria bacterium | reverse complement strand
CGCCGTTGTTGACGCTCCTAGGAGACCATCGCTCACGCTTTCGAACCCACAGCCGCGCTACCGCACCGTCTATACACAAGCTACCCCTCAGCCTGCTCCTCATGTTGATGTTTGTGACCCATCCACGCATTCCCTTTCTCGACATAGACTCCAGTGACTATTGCCTATTGTTGGGAGCCAACCCATTGCGGTCCAATTACAGCATCATGCCCGTGCTCGCCGTAAAAAAGCGCATCAAGGATCTCAAGGCCAGAGGTGGCAAATTAGTCGTAATCGATCCAAGGCGTACCGAGACAGCCCAACTGGCAAGTGAGCATCACTTTATCCGTCCCGGCACCGATGCGGACATTCCCCAGGTCGCCGACCTGCTGCACCGGCACATGAACCGCAAGGTCTCGCCGGAGGTCTTTGCCCGGCTGATGAACTATGGCTGGGCGGGGGAAAAGCCGCATATCGGCATGGTGTCGGAGGCCGATGGGCAGGTCGTCGGCTTCCACGGCAACGTCTATTCGATGCGGGTCATCGACGGGGTGGAGCGCGTCTTCGGCAGCTTCACCTCCATCTACGTGCTGCGTGACTGGCGCGGCGAGGACCTGGGTGTCCGCATGATGCGCACCTACGAGGAACGACCCGACATCACCTACACGGTCTTCGACCCCAGCAAGCGGGTGCATGCAATCCTGGAAAGCTGTGGCTTCCGCGACCTGGACCACTACCGCTTCGTCTGGCAGCCGGGGCATTCCGCCACCGACAGCGGCGTGGAGGTCATCACCGACCATGACAGCATCCGCCCACTGGTCGGCACCGAGGAACAACGTTACCTCGACGACCACCGCGACCTGACCGCCCATCCGGTGCTGCTGCGGGACGCGCAGGGCCAGGTGCTGTGCTTCTTCCTGCGCCAGGACCGGGGCGACAAGGGGTTCTGCCACGACCTGATCTATACGGGTGACCCTGCGGCACTGGCGCGGATGATCGACGGCGCCGCCGACACCATCATGGGCAACGACCCGCGCGCCCGCCTGATCGTCGATGAGAGGTTCCTCGACGGCCACCCGGTGGGCGGTACCCGCATCCCCCTGCCCTACCGCCGCATGGTCCGCCGCGCCGACCCGCCCCTGCCCGACTGGCGGGTGGATCACCTCTACACGGAAACGGTGCTGATCGATCTGAAGCTGGGGTGACCGGGAGTCAGGCTGGCACGGCGTCTTCCGCATATTGGGCCAGGAATTCAGCACTCGGCGGGATCGGCTTGATGACGTCGATCATCACGCCGTTCGGGTCACGGGTGATGAAGTGGCGCTGGCCGAAGGCCTCGTCCGTCAGCGGTTTCAGGATCGGCAGTCCCCTTGCGACCGCGCGCTGATACTCCGCATCCACGTCATCGACCTCGAAGTTGAGCAGCAAGCCACCGGTTGGCGCGCGCCCGGCCGCGGGCACCGTTTCATGGTCCCATTGCAGGACGGCGATGTTCACGCTCTCGTCTTCCATCGACTGCAGGTGAACGTACCAGTCACTCTCGAACGCGAAACGGAAGCGCAGGTAATCGACATAGAAGCGCGCTGTTCCGGCAACGTCATCGGTCATGATCACGGGATAGAACTGGGTGGTCTTCATGGCTTTCCTTCTCCCTCGCTTTTACATACAATGTGCATGTAAATGAAATTAAACATACAGGCTGTATGTATGCAACAGGAAAATGCGCGACGCACGAACCGGCAACGGACGGAGGCCACCCGTGCTGCGCTGCTGGACGCGGCAAGGGCACTGTTTGTCGAGAAGGGTTATGCGGAGACCGGTACGCCGGAAATCGTGCGCGCTGCCTCCGTCACACGCGGCGCGCTCTACCACCACTTCGCGGACAAGACAGATCTCTTCCGCGCCGTGGTGACACGCGAATCCGAGATCGTCGCGATGGAGATCGAGTCTGCGTCAGCCGATGCCGACAACGCCCATGCCGCCTTGATGCGGGGGGCAGCGGGCTGGTTCGATGCCATGAACGACGCGGGTCGCGCACGCCTGCTGCTGCTGGACGGTCCTGCCGTGCTGGGGCGGGCGGAAATGGATCGCATCGACCGGGAAACCAGCGCCGCGACGCTGATCGACGGCCTTCGCGCTGGTCAGCAGGCAGGCCAGATCGCCGATCTACCGCTCCATGCCCTGGCCAGCCTGCTGTCGGCGCTGTTCGATCGCGCCGCGCTGGACATCACCAACGGCGGATCACGCGATGACTACCTTGCTGTCATCGAGACCCTGTTCCGCAGCCTCGCGCGCTGAAGACGACGCCATCCTGGGCTGCACCCAGGCCGCGATCTCGTCCAGCGGGGCGAGCCAGATGTCACCCCGGGCCTCCACGTGGTCCAGCAACCGGTCGAGGATGTTCATGCGGTGGTGGCGACCGATGACGGAGGGGTGGCAGGTCAGGGTGAAGACGCCGCCCTCCCCCACGATACCGTCCAGTTCGGCCTGCCAGATGCGCAGCACCTCGTCCGGGTCGTGGAACTGCGCCATCAGGTGCGGCGGCATGAACCACATGTAGTAGGTGGCGTCGTCCAGCGACCAGTCGATGGGAAATTCCAGCAGGTCGGGCTGATCGGGATAGGCGTCCGACAGCAGGTAGGGCGCTTCCTCCGCGAACAGGCTGGAATCATAGGTGATCCCCTCCTCCATCAGGATGCGGCCCGAATGCAGGTTCATGTCCCATGCGGGGGAGCGGTAGCCGGTCGGGCGACGACCGAGATGCTTCTCGAAGGCGGCGATGCAGGTCTTCAGGATCAGCGCCTCGCCGTCCGGATCGTCCTTGTAGAGCGACAGGTTCTCATGCTCGTGCCCGTGCGCGCCGACCTCGTGCCCCGCATCGACGATCCGGCGGAAGTCGTCGGGCCAGCGTTCCACGTTCGCGCCGGGCAGGTAGAACGACCCGCGCACGTTGCGTCGCGCCAGCAGGTCGAGCACGCGGGGCAGGCCGACGTTCAGGCCGTAGAGCCCGCGGCTGTAGCCCTGCAGGCGCTTCGGCTGCTTCTCGAACAGGGCCGCGCCCGTCCTCGGGCCATCGGGGCCGGGGCGCGCGGGCGCATAGGCATAGGTGACATCGCAGTCGAAGGTCAGCGCCATCGCGCCGGTCTTGCCGTCCGGCCAGGGTCCCCGAAACGTCCGCATCCTGCCTCTCCCCGAATTCCAGGCTGGCCCATCGCCAAGACTGTTTGACTTGATCCGCTGTTCATAGTGCCGCACAAGGCAGCATTCGTGAAACATCGTTCCCGGGACCCGACCATGACCGCCACGCTGACCGTCTGCGAAACCTGCAACTTTGCCCCCGACACCAAGCGCGGCCCCGATGGGCTGAGCGGTGGCGAGGTGCTGTGCGGGCTGGTGGAGCAGGCTGCGGAAGCGGTGGCCAGCGTGGCAACGCGCCGCCATGCCTGCCTGATGGGTTGCGACCATCATTGCAACGTCGGCCTGTCGGCGCCGGGCAAGATCACCTACGTCATGGGATCCTTCGCGCCGGAGGCAGAGGCGGCGGAAGCCCTGGTCGCCTTCGCCGAACTCTATGACGCGTCGGAGACGGGCCAGGTCCCCTATCGCCAGTGGCCGCAGGGCGTGAAGGGGCATTTCGTGTCCCGCGTGCCGCCGCTCGCTGCCGACGAATCCTGACAGGCGCGCCCCGGCGCACTACATTCAGGGCATGAGCGAGCAGGCACCCGAAACGGAAGCTGAAGCACCGGAACCGGATGGCTTTGCCATCCTGACGGCGAAGCTGAAGACACTGCCCAACAGCCCCGGCGTCTATCGCATGCTGAATGCCAATGGCGACGTGCTCTATGTCGGCAAGGCGCGGAACCTGAAGAACCGCGTCACCAGCTACACCCGCGCCCGCAGCCTTTCCATGCGCATCCTGCGCATGGTGCAGATGACCCGCGACCTGGAGATCATCTCGACCCATACCGAGGTCGAGGCCCTGTTGCTGGAAGCCAACCTGATCAAGCGGCTGAAGCCCCGCTTCAACATCATCCTGCGCGACGACAAGTCGTTTCCCTATATCGAGGTCAACCTGGACCACGCCTATCCCATGCTGGTGAAGCATCGCGGCAAGCGGGAGAAGGACAGGGAGTATTTCGGCCCCTTCGCATCCGCCACCGCGGTCAATCACACGCTGACGGCCCTGCAGCGCGCCTTTCCGCTGCGCAGCTGTTCGGACAATGATTTCGACAGCCGTCAGCGCCCCTGCCTGCAATATCAGATCAAGCGCTGCCTTGCCCCCTGCGTCGGCGAGATCGACCGGGACGCCTACGGCGAGATGGTGCAGGAAGCACGGGATTTCCTGTCCGGCCGCAGCCAGAACCTGCGCGACGAACTGGGGGAGAAGATGCAGCGCGCGTCGGATACCCTGGCGTTCGAGGATGCCGCGATGTACCGCAACCGCATCTGGGCCCTGTCGCAGATCCAGCAGAAGCAGGGCGTGAACGTGGAGGGGCTGGAGGAGGCGGACGTCATCGCCGCGCATTCCGCCGGGGGCCAGACCTGCGTGCAGGTCTTCTTCTTTCGCGCCGGTCAGAACTTCGGCAACCGCGCCTATTACCCCAGCCATGCGAAGGATGACGAGACGGGCGAGGTGCTGGCCGCCTTCATCGGCCAGTTCTACGACGACCGTCCGGCCCCGAAGCAGATCCTGCTGAGCCACGATGTGCCGTCCGAGGACCTGATCGCCGAGGCGCTCGGCATCCGCGCCGGGCACAAGGTGCATCTGCTGCGGCCGCAACGCGGCGGCAAGAAGGAACTGGTCGACCAGGCCATCCGCAATGCGGAGGAAGCGCTGGGCCGACGCCAGGCGGAGAGCGCGGCGCAGACCAGGCTGTTGCAGGGCGTGGCGGAGCTGTTCGGCCTTCCTGCACCGCCGAACCGGATCGAGGTCTACGACAACAGCCACATCCAGGGCACCAACGCGGTCGGCGGCATGATCGTGGCGGGGCCGGAGGGGATGCGGAAGGCCGCGTACCGGACGTTCAACATCAAGTCCACGGAGATCACGCCCGGGGATGACTTCGGCATGATGCGGGAGGTGCTGACCCGCCGCTTCCAGCGCCTGAAGAAGGACGACCAGGCCGCGGCGACAGGTGCGGGCGAATGGCCTAACCTGGTCATCATCGACGGCGGCCTGGGCCAGGTTGGCGGGGTGGAGGAGGTCTTTGCCGAACTGGGCGTGGAAGGCGTCGGGCTGGTGTCCATCGCCAAGGGACCTGACCGCAACGCGGGGCGGGAGCGGTTCTTCCTGCCCGGCAAGCCGCCGTTCGACCTGCCGGAGCGGGATCCCGTGCTCTATTACCTGCAACGGCTGCGGGACGAGGCCCATCGCTTCGCCATCGGCACGCATCGCAACCGCCGCTCGAAGCAGATCGGCCAGTCGCCGCTGGACGAGATTCCCGGCATCGGGCCGCGCCGCAAGAAGGCACTGCTGCTGAAATTCGGCTCCGCCAAGCAGATCGCCCGCGCCGGGCTGGCGGACCTGGAGAAGGTCGACGGCATCAGTGGCCAGATAGCCCAGCAGATCTACGATTTCTTCAATTCAGGCGGATAAGACCCGACACGGGCCGCCCCGAGCAACGCTGATCCCGTCAGTCCGCCGCAACCGGCTTGCCCGGTGACGCGTCGTCTGGTGGATGCGCCTCCGCCGGGCGCGCCTCGGCCGGGGCGAGTACCGACCCGGCCTCATCGTCATGGCCTTCGTCCGTACCTCCCGGTACCGGCTGATCGTGCAGCATCGCCGTTGCCTTCAGCAACTGGTCCATCATCCGTCGTATCGCGCTGCACGCATCCAGCAGGCGGTCGGCATCGTCGATCGAGACACTGTGCACGGCCGCGGCCCGCAGCACCGCCATCTTGACCTGCTGGTAGGCGGTCTCGAACCGGTCACGCGCCGCGACCAGCGGCGGCCGCCAATCCGTGTCGGCGTCGATGTCGCCGCAGATGACGATGCCGTCGCGCGCCGCGTTCAGCAGGTCACGGACCTCCGTCCGGCTGGCTCCATGGGCGAGCGACCCGCCGCCCACACCGATGGCATTGACGTCGGACAGCAGCAGCGCCGCCTCTTCCAGGTACCGGCTGATGCGCAGTTGACGCGGAACCGTCTCTGCCAGTTGCCGCGACATGCCCTCCATCCGCACGGTAACCGCGAAGCTTCTGACCCCCTTCCCCAGCTGGAAGATCGCCTCGGCGCGTTGTTCGATATTGTTCGCCCGCCCCTTCTGGCCCTCGATCGCGGACAGTGCCGTGGTGCGGACGAGTTCATGCATGCGCAGCAGTTCCTGCCGCAGCGCCGGCACCGCGAAGACCGGGGTTGCCGACAGGGTGTGGTCCAGGAAGCGGGGGCGGCGGATGTCCTCTTCCTGGGTTCTGAACAACCGCTCCAGCCTCTTCGCCATCTGGCCCACCAGGGGCAGCAGAAGCATGACGCCCAGCATGTTGAAGATCGTGTGAAACAGGGCCAGGACCACGACCGGGTTGTCGGCGAAACCGAAGGCGCGGCTGATGAAGTCCACGCCCCACAACAGGACGGGCAGGATCAGGAACGCGATCGCCCCGGTCGAGACATTGAACAGGATGTGTCCGGTCGCCACGCGACGCGCGTTCGGGGTGGCCTTGATGACCGCGAAGACCGCGGTCGAGGTGCTGCCCACGTTGGCACCGATGATGGCTGACGCCGCCGCGCCCAGGCCCAGGGCGGACTCGCTTGCGGCCGTCAGGATCAGGGCAATCGCGGCGCTCGATGACTGGGTCAGCACCGTCGCCACGAAGCCGACCAGGGCGAAGATGACGATCCCGCCGGAGCCGGCCTCGCTCAAGGTCGCCGTTCCGAATGTGGTTGCCAGCCCGGCAAAGGCATCCTTCAGCACCGAGAGCCCGAGAAAGAACAGGCCGAACCCGGCCAGTCCTTCGCCCAGCCCGCGCAGGCGCTTGCCTGACACGGCCATGCGGATCCCCATGCCCAGGGCGATGATGGGCAGGGCAAGGGCGTCGATCTTGAAACCGAGGCCGGTCAGGCTTACCAGCCAGCCGGTCATCGTGGTGCCCACATTGGCGCCGAACACGACGCCGAGGGACTGGCGCAGGGTCAGGATACCGGCGTTGGCAAAGCCGATCGTCGCCACGGTTACGGCGCCGGACGACTGCACGATGCCGGTCACCATGGCACCGGTCAGCGCCGCCTTGATCGGGGTGGAGGTCCAGCGCTGCAGCACGGTCTTGAGCTTCTCGCCGCCGAACGTCTTCAGGCCGTCCGTCATCATGGTCATGGCCAGGAGGAATATCCCCAATCCCCCGGCGGCAGTCAGGGCAATTTCCATGGGTCGATGAACCTCCCGAACGATGCGTCACCAAGCCGGGTTTCAGGCCTGCCTTGCAGGATAGCGGAAACCACGCGGAATCAGGAATTCCGCGTCAGCGCCATGTATCCCCGAAGCATTCCGGCCGCAATCACCGCATCGCGGCAGCGGCCTCCGTCCCCAGGTCATCGACAACCCGGGCCACGGTCTTGCGTTCGGTGGAATAGGCGATGGACTGTCCGGCGGGGTGGTGCATCAGGGCTTCCACCTCGTGTTCGTGGATCGCGCCGAGCAGGTCACCGACCAGGATGTCCTGGTAGGGCATCTTCAGGGCCGCGGGCGCATTGGGGGATGCCCATTCCTCCGACCAGGCCGTCCGGATCTGGCGCAGGGTCTTGCCGGAGTTGGCCCGGCTGATCACCGTGTCCTCGCTGCCCGCCGCCAGCAGTTTCTTCACGATCAACTCGTGCAGCGCATGTTCGTAGGTGGTCAGCCAGGACGTGCCGAGCCAGACGCCCTGAGCGCCCAGCGCGAACGACGCGGCAATGTGCCGACCCGTCGCCACCCCGCCGGCAGCCAGCACCGGCACATCCCCGCAGGCATCCACCACCTGCGGCACCAGCGAGAAGGTGCCGATCTGGCCGGTATGCGCGCCCGCGTCATAGCCCTGCGCCACGATGACTTCCGCGCCATTGCGGATCGCGGCCAGGGCGTGGCGCGGGCTGCCGACCAGCGCGATGGTCACCTTGCCGTCCGACCTGGCATGGGCCACGGCCTCCGCCGGGGCACCGATGCCGCAGGCAAAGACGTTCACGTCGGACGCAAGCACCGCCGCGATCTGGGCCTCGGCGCCCCCGTCCGAGCGCCGGAAACGCGACCGCATGCCGGGTTTCGTCGGCTTCGGCACATCGTACTTGGCATAGATTGCCGGCACGAAGGCGGTGGGTTCGGCCGGTAAATCCGCCTCGATAGCCGCCTTGGCCGCCGTTCTGGGCATGCCCTTCGGCAGCACCAGGTCGATGCGGAAGGGCAGGTCACCGACGCGCCGCCGGATTTCCTTCAGACCGGCCTCGATCTCCTCCGGGGTTTCCCGCGTGGCACCCCATATCCCCATGCAACCGGCCTCTGCCAACGCGCAGATGACGTCGATCGAATGGGCGAAGCCGAAGATCGGGTGCTTCAGCCCCATGCGGCGGCCCAGTTCGGTCTGGATCGGGCTCTCGTCAGTCATGATCCGTGCCTTCCTTCAATTCGACAACGGCATCCAGCGCCATCGCGCCCTGCCCCATGGGCAGCACCACGAATGGATTGAGGTCGACCGACAGCAGGCGGTCGCGATGCGCCGCGGCAAATTGCGACAGGGCAGAGAGAGCCTCCGCCAGGGCCGGAATGTCGGCGGCAGGCGCGCCGCGAACACCGTCCAGCATCGGCCGCCCCCGGATCTCGTCGATCATCCGCAATGCCTCTTCCTTGTCGAAGGGCGCCATGCGGAAGGTCACGTCCTGCAGCACTTCCACGAAGATGCCCCCCAGCCCGAACATGACCGCGGGACCGAAGACCGGGTCGACATGCACGCCCAGGATGGTCTCCACCCCGCCGCTGATCATCGGGGCCAGCAGGACACCGTCGATCCGCGCATCCGGCACCCGCGCGGCCACGGCGGCCAGCATCTCCCCGGCCGCCTGTCGTACCGCGTCCGCGCTGTCCAGGTTCAACCGCACGCCGCCGACCTCGGTCTTGTGAACGATGTCGGGCGACCGGATCTTCATGACGACGGGGAAGCCGGGTTCGCCTGCCGCCCTTGCCGCCTCATCCGGCGTGGCGCGTGGCCGGTTCGGCATGGTCGGCCCCCCCGCGGCCCCCCGCCGACCCGGCCCGCCGGGCGCCCCCCCGGGCCCGCCAAGACGGGGGGGGCCGTTTCGCATACGCCGGGGGTCCGCCAGTCCGGGTTGTGGGGGAAAAAAAAAAAAATGCTCAGGCAAAGGCCAAGTCGATTTTTTTTTTTACCCTCTGGACCGAGCCCCTTCCGGCCGGGTTCCGACGCTCCTTAAATCGGCCCACCGCCACCCGGCCTCCGGGGGGCCCCCCCCGGGCCGGAGAAACGGCGACGGCCGATTCTGGTAGTCAGCGGGTCGTGCCGACCGGCCTGCCCGGGAAAAAACACAAAAACAGACAAACACAACCACGCACGCTCAACCTCTTCGCTCCGATGACGCGGCCGTTGCCCA
>CAJYBQ010000080.1 GCA_913064755.1 uncultured Alphaproteobacteria bacterium | reverse complement strand
GGGGGGCTGCATGCGGAGCGGGAGGCGCTGGGGAATGCTCGGGCGCGGGGGCATGATGTTCGTGGTTCGACGGTGTATTGCACGCTTGAGCCTTGTTCGCATGTGGGGAAGCAGCCAGCTTGTACGGAGGCGCTCATTGAGGCGGGGGTTGCTCGGGGGGTGTGCGGTCGGGGGGATGCGGGGGGGCGTGGTGGTGGTGGGTTTGCGGGGCTTGGGGCGCGGGGGTTGATGGTGAAGGTGAAGACCTCGCCCCTGCCGGATGCCTTGAACGGGTTGCCGGTTGCGCCGCCGCAGGCCGTGCAGCTCTGCTGTGGCGGGAACTGAACCGCGTCGCAGGCGGTGCAGCGGGTCAGCAGCAGGTGACCGTCGCGGCAGCCGTCCCAGAATGCCTGGCTCTCGGCATTGGGCACGGGCAGGGGCAGGGGCAGGGTGGCGGCAAGTTCGGTCTGGGATGTGTCGGTCATGAAAGCCGCTCCAGGATCAGGGAGACATGGGCGGAAAGCACGCCGCCGTCGCCGTGGACGAAGGCGCGGCTGGCGTCGGCGACCTGGCGGCCGTCAGCCTGGCCGCGCAACTGCCTGACCGCCTCCACCACGTGAAACGCGCCGCCCGCCGCACCTGAATGGCCGAAACTGAGCAGCCCGCCGTGGGTGTTGCAGGGCAGCACGCCGCCGAGATCCAGCGCACCGCCGGAGACGGCTTCGCCGACCGATCCCTTGGCGAAGAAGCCGATGGATTCCAGTTCGATCGCCAGGGTGATGGTGAAGCTGTCGTAGATTTCCGCCACGTCGATGTCGGCGGTGGTCATCCCGGCCTCGGCAAAGGCGTCCCGGGCGCTGAACTTGCAGCCGAAGGACTGCAGGTCGCGGGGCGCGGCGATCAGGTGTTCATGGGTGTTCTTCTGCCCGGCGCCGACGATGCGGACCTCCGCACCCGTGCCGGTCGGCGCGGCGGAGACCAGGATGCCGGCGGCCCCGTCGGAGATCAGGGCGCAGTCGAACAGGCGCAGCGGCTCCGCGATCGGGCGGCTGGCCATGACCTCGTCATGGCTCAGGGGCTTCCGCATCTGCGCGTCCGGGTGGCGGCGGGCATGGTTGCGGGTGGTCACGGCAATATGGGCCATGTCGGAAAGCGTCAGCCCGGTGTCATGCATGTAGCGTTGCGCGACCATGCCGTAGGCCGCGGGGATGGTGATGCCGTAAGGCACCTCGAACTGGCCGTGGCCGAATTGCGCCAGTGCCGCAACGGCTGCCCCCGGTGCCATGCCGCTCATCCGGTTGTCGCCGGTCAGGCAGAGCACGTGGCGGCACATGCCGCTTTCCACCAGCGCCTTGGCGGTCATGACCTGCAAGGCACCCGATGCGCCGCCGGCACTGACACAGGCCGAGTAGGCGGGCTGGATGCCCAGGTATTCCGCCACGACGGAGGCAAGCATGGGATGTGGCTCGGTGAAGGAATAGGCGCAGATCAGCCCGTCCACGTCCGCCAGTTCCAGCCCCGCGTCGGCCACCGCGCCGCGCGCGACTTCCGCATGCAGGCCGAGGCAGGTCGATCCCTCCAGCCTGCCGCAGCGCGTGTTGGCGATGCCGGTGATTGCCGCCCTGGTTGATGCGGCAGCTGTTCTTGATGATGTCATTCGTGCCTCCCCAGACGCTGCGGCACAGACTACAGGCATGGAAGCCCGGCTTGAAACCCTTGAACCGCAGGGCAGGGGCGACTAGATGATGGCGCGGCCAGAGGTTACGCAAGATCCGGCCCGCCTCCGGCCAGAACAATGGATGCGCCACGGCCCGCCCCCGCCCCGATGCGGGGTGCCGGCAGGGAAAGCGTGCGATCAGGGGAGCAGTGCCGACGTGACAGCCATGCTGGAAGTTCGGGACCTGGTGAAGCGGTTCGGTCCGTTCACTGCGGTCGACGGGATCAGTTTCGAGGTTCAGCGCGGTGAAGTGCTGGGCTTCCTGGGGCCCAATGGCGCTGGCAAGTCCACCACCATGAAGATGATCACCGGTTTTCTGGGGCCGAGTGCCGGAACGGTGACGGTCAACCAGTTTGATGCGCTGGCCAACCCGATCATGGCAAAGACGCGCATCGGCTACCTGCCCGAAGGCGCGCCCGCCTATCCCGACATGACGCCCGCCAGCTTCCTGGAGTTCATCGCCAGCGTGCGCGGCCTGAAGGGGCGACAGCGCAGGCAGCGGATTGCCGAGGTGACGGAGCGGATCGACATCGGTCGCGTGATGCAGCAGCCGATCGAGACCCTGTCGAAGGGTTTCAAGCGCCGCGTCGGCCTGGCGCAGGCGCTGCTGCATGATCCGGAAATCCTGATCCTCGACGAACCGACCGATGGCCTGGACCCGAACCAGAAGTTCCAGGTGCGGGAACTGATCCACGAACTGGCGCCGGAAAAGGCGATCATCATCTCCACCCATATCCTGGAAGAGGTTTCGGCGGTCTGCAGCCGCGCGCTGATCATCGCGCGTGGCCGGATCGTCGCCGATGGCACGCCGGGCGAACTGATGGGCCGGTCCCGGTTCCACAACGCCGTGGTGCTGGAACTGAAGGGTGACAACAAGCCCGATTTCGAGACCCTGCGGGCGGACCTTGTCCGCGTGCCCGGGGTCGCCAGCGTCGAGCCGGACGGGGAGCGCCGCGTGGTGGTCTTCCCCGAAGGCAGCGCCACCGTGACCGACGGCGTCTCGCAGCTTGCCGCCGCGCGGGGCTGGCAGATCGGTGCATTCTACGTCGATCCGGGGCGGATGGACGAAGTCTTCCGCTCCATCACGCAGGGGAACTGAGCCATGGGTGCCATGACAACCGTTTTCCGGCGGGAACTGGCCGGATATTTCGCCACCCCGGTCGCCTGGGTCTTCATCGTCATCTTCCTGCTGACGACGGCGGCCTTCGCGTTCTACCTGGGGAATTTCTTCGAGCGCGGGCAGGCGGACCTGCTCAGCTTCTTCACCTACCTGCCCTGGCTCTACCTGTTCCTGATCCCGGCCATCGGCATGCGTCTCTGGTCGGAGGAACGCAAGACCGGCACCATCGAATTGCTGCTGACCCTGCCGATCTCCGTCCCGGCCGCCGTCATCGGCAAGTTCCTGGCGGCCTGGGCCTTCGTCGGCATCGCCCTGGCGCTGACCTTTCCGTTCTGGTTGATGGTCAGCTACCTGGGGGACCCGGACCACGGGGTCATCCTGGCCAGCTATGTCGGCGCGCTGCTGATGGCCGGCGGGTACCTGGCCATCACGTCCTGCCTGTCGTCCCTGACCCAGAACCAGGTCATCGCGTTCGTGGTTTCCACCTGCGTCTGCTTCCTGTTCACGGTATCGGGCACGCCCATCGTGCTGGATTTCGTCAGCGGCTGGGCGCCTGACCTGCTGGTGGACCAGATCGCCGGGTTCAGCTTCATCACGCATTTCCAGTCGATCATCGGCGGGGTCATCGACCTGCGCGACATGGTGTTCTTCGCCTCCCTGATCGGGGTCTGGCTGTTCGTCAACATGATCATCATCGAACACAAGAAATTCGCGGGCTGAGGACCAGACATGAACCAGCTCAATAGTCAGAAGTTCCTCGCCTTTTCCGGTATCGCCCTGTTGGCGGTGCTGTTCTTCGCGGTCAATATCGTCGCCGATGACACGCTGAAGAACAGCCGCGTCGACCTGACCGAGAACGGGCTCTTCACCCTGTCGGACGGCACCCGCAACGTCCTGTCGGGCCTGGACGAGGACATCACGCTTCAGCTCTATTACTCGGCCTCCCTCGCCGGGGCCGTGCCGGAAATCCGCAACCATGCAAGCCGCGTGATGAGCATGCTGGAGGAATTCCGCACCATTGCCGACGGCCGCATCCGGCTCGAACTGATCGATCCGGAGCCATTTTCCGAGCACGAGGATGCCGCTGTCGACGCAGGCCTGAGCGGCGTGCCGCTGGGTGGCGGCGGCGACACGTTCTATTTCGGACTCGTCGGGCAGAACACCACCGATGACCAGCAGATCGTGCCGTTCTTCCAGCCGGAACGGGACCGGTTCCTGGAATATGACCTGACCCGCCTGATCTATGGCCTGTCGAACCCCGACAAGCCCAAACTGATGGTCATCACCACCTTCCCGCTGGAATTCGGGCCGGGTGGCGTGCAGGCGGCGATGCGGGGCGAGAGCCTGCCCTATGGCATCATGGATCCGCTGCGGCAGTTCTTCGATGTCAACGTGCCGCTGCGCCAGTGGGAGGAGATCGACCCGGACACGGACGTCATCCTGCTGGCCCATGCCCGTGGCCTGACCGACCGCCAGCTCTACGCGATCGACCAGTACATCCTGGGCGGTGGCAAGGCCATGGTGATGGCCGACGTGTTCTCCGAGGTCGGCGTGCGCCTGCCGTCACCGGGTGGCGCGCCGGACCCGCTGGACAAGCATGACAGCCTGCTGCCGAAGCTGCTGGATGCCTGGGGCGTGCGGATCGAACCGGGGATGATGGTTGTCGACCGGACGCTGGCAACCCGCGTGAACGTGGGGCGCGGGCGTCGGCAGCTGATCGACTACATCGCCTGGATACAGGCTGCCGGCCGGGCCCTGAACCAGGATGACCCGGTCACGGCCGATCTGAGCCTGCCGCTGTTGCTGCCCTCCATCGGTCACATCGAGATGGCAGAGGACAGTCCGCTCAAGGCAGTGCCGATGATCACCTCCACCCGCGACGCGATGCGGATGCCGACGTCGAAGATCCGGTTCCGTCCGAACCCGACGGCGCTGCAGGCCGAGTTCGTGTCGGAGGACCGGGAATTCGTGCTGGCCGCGCGGCTGAGCGGCATACTGCCGTCGGCCTTCGATGCCGCGCCGGAAGGCGTCGAGGCGCCGCACTTGGCCCGCTCGGCGGAACCGGTCAGCCTGATCGTGGTGGCGGACGCGGATTTCATCGAGGATTCATACTGGCTGAACCGCCGGGCCGTGTTCGGCCAGGAAGTGGCGCAGCCGACCGCCGGCAACGCCAACTTCCTGATCAACGCGCTCGACAACCTGGCCGGTTCCAGCGACCTGATCGGTCTGCGCAGCCGGGGTGAGGGCGACCGCCCCTTCGTCGTGGTGGAGGAACTCCGCCGCGCCGCGGAGCAGCAGTACCTGCAGCAGGAACAGGAACTGGAGGCGCGGTTGAAGGAGACCGAGGCCAAGCTGGCGGAGCTGCAGAACCGCGCGGGAGAGGGCGGCGGACAGTTGCTCTCGGCCGAGGAGGCCCAGGCCATCGAAGCCTTCCAGAAGGACGTGTCGCAGACGCGCCGCGAACTGCGCGGTGTGCAGTTGAGCCTGCGGCGCGACATCGACGAACTGCAGAGCACCATCAAGCTGATCACCATCGGTGCCATGCCGGCGCTGGTCTTTGTCGTCGCCATGATCCTGGCGCTCTGGCGACGGGGCCGTCGCCGTCGCAGCCAGTCGCTGAAGGAGGCCTGAGCCATGCGTCGCAATCTCTGGATCATTGTCCTGGCCCTGACCGTCGCAAGCGTCGTTGCTGCCTACGCGGTGCTGGACCGGAAGGCGGAACGCCTGGCGGCACTGGAATACGGCCAGTTGCTGTTCCCCGAACTGGCTGAACGGGTCAACGACATCACCGAACTGGCGTTCGTGACCCCGCAGGGGGAATGGAGCCTGAGCCGCGATGACGACGGGGGCTGGCACCATGACGCGCGCGACGGCTACCCGGCCAATGCCGACGAGGTGAAACGCCTGGTCGTGGCCCTGTCCCGCGCGACCGTGATCGCGCCGAAGACCGCCGACCCGGCCCTGCATGACCGCCTTGGCCTGCTGGCACCCGTGCCGCAGGCTGACGGCGAGGATGGGGACGGCACCCGGTCCATGCAGGTGGTGGCAAAGGCTGCCGATGGTTCCGTGCTGGCCGGGCTGGTGGTCGGCAAGACCAAGCAGCGCGGCAGCGCCACGGAACCGGCGAAGGTCTACGTCCGCCGCGTCGGGCAGGATGCGACCTGGCTGGCGGAAGGGTTCTTTACCGTGAAGCCCGCACCGACCGACTGGCTGAACCGGGAACTGTTCAAGGTCAGCAAGGACCTGGTGACGGACATTACCGTGACCCGCCCGGACCAGCCCCCGCTGGCCCTCGACCGCAGCGAGTACGGCTATTTCCACGTCAAGGACCTGCCGGACGGCCTGCAGGAGCAGGAAATCCGCCTGACGGCAACGGGACGCGCGCTGGAGTTCCTGAAGCCGCGCGACGTGGCGCCGGCGGATACCGTCGATTTCACGGGTGCGACGCGAACGGTGTTCGAGGCCCAGAACGGCTGGATCGTGACGGTGGATGTGCTGGACGCGGGGCGGAAGGTGGACAATGCGGACGGGTTCTGGCTGCGGTTCGACGTGCAGTTCGACCCCGAACGCATCGTGCAGCCGAAGCCCGGCCTGGATGGCAAGGAACCGACACCGATCGTTGCCGCCGACGAGGAAGCCGGCGCGAAGGCGGCAGCGGCCCTGACCGATGGCTGGGCCTATCTGTTCCCGTCCTTCACGGCAGAGAATTTCCTGCCGACACTCGAAACCCTGACCAAGCCCAAGCCCGAGGAGGAATCCTGACCATGACTGCCCAGAGCTACCAGTTCCAGGCGGAGGTTGCGAAGCTTCTGCACATCGTCACCCACTCGCTCTATTCGGAGAAGGAGATATTCCTCAGGGAGTTGATCTCCAATGCCTCCGATGCCTGCGAGCGGCTGCGTTACCTGGCCATTGCCGATCCGGGACTGACCGGCGGTGACGCCGATTTCAGGATCCTGGTCCACGTGGACAAGGACCAGGGCACCCTGTCGATCAGCGACAACGGCGTTGGCATGGACCGCGACGACATGGTGGAGAACCTGGGCACCATCGCGCGGTCGGGTTCGACGGCGTTCATGGAACAGGTCGCCGAGGGCAAGACCGCCGATCTTTCGGTGATCGGCCAGTTCGGCGTCGGTTTCTACTCCGCGTTCATGGTGGCAGAGGAAGTATCCGTCACCAGTCGCCGCGCGGGAACCGACCAGGCCTTCACCTGGGTCTCCGGCGGTACCGGCGAATACACCATCGAGGAATCCAGTCGCGACGGGCGTGGCACCACTGTGGTGCTGAAGATCCGTGACGAGCAGAAGGAATTCCTCGAGACCTGGCGGCTGCGCCAGATCATCGAGACCTATTCCGACCATATCACCTGGCCCATCGTGATCAGCGCCAGCAATGACGAGGCCGACGCGGAGAACGAACCGGTCAACAAGGCCTCTGCCCTCTGGACCCGGCCGAAGTCCGAGATCACGGAGCAGCAGTACACCGAGTTCTATCGCCACGTCGGCGGTGCTTTCGACGAACCCTGGCTGGTCCTGCACACGCGGATCGAGGGCAAGGTCGAATATACCCTGCTGCTGTTCGTGCCGACGGAAAAGCCGTTCGACCTGTTCCATCCGGAGCGCAAGCATCGGGTCAAGCTCTACGTCAAGCGGGTGTTCATCACCGACGAGGCGGAGGGCCTGGCCCCCAGCTACCTGCGTTTCCTGCGCGGCATCGTCGATTCGGAAGACCTGCCCCTGAACGTCAGCCGCGAGATGCTGCAGAACGAACCGATGCTGCGCCACATGCGCGGCCAGATCGTGAAGCGCGTGTTGAGCGAACTGGAGAAGAAGGCGGAGAAGGACCCGGAGGGCTTCACCGCCTTCTGGCGCAACTTCGGCGCGGTGCTGAAGGAAGGTATCTACGAGGATCACGAGGTCGGTCCGCGCATCCTGAAGCTGGCGCGCTTCGACAGCACCGCCGGTGACGAGCTGACCAGCCTGGATGGTTACGTGGAGCGCATGAAGCCGGGCCAGGAAGCGATCTACTACATCACCGCCGACGACCTGGCCGCCGCGCGCCGCAGCCCGCACCTGGAAGGGTTCGCGAAGAAGGGCGTCGAGGTGCTGCTGCTGACCGACGCGGTCGACGATTTCTGGCTGCAGGGCCATGGCGAATACGACGGCAAGCAGATGAAGTCCGTTACCCGTGGCGGTGCCGACCTGTCGGAGATCACCGGCGACGAGACGGCTGAGGACGACGCCGACAAGCCGGAGGCGCCGAAGGAAGGCGATCTGGCCACCCTGATCGCGGCCTTCAAGGAAACCCTTGGCGACAGCGTGAAGGATGTGCGCACGTCGGACCGCCTGGCCGAGAGCCCGGTCTGCCTCGTCGCCGACGACAATGACATGGACATGCGGCTGGAGCGGATGCTGAAGGCCCACAAGCAGGTTGAAGAGGCGTCGCGGCGGGTGCTGGAGATCAATCCCCGGCATGCGCTGATCATCCGCCTGGTGGACCGCCTGCGCGACAAGGGGATGGATGCGGATATCGAGGAAGCGGCGCGGCTGCTGTTCGACCAGGCCCGCATCATCGAAGGCGATCCGCTGGATGACCCGGCCGCGTTCAGCCGACGCATGGCAAGTTTCATGTCACGCGCGATCTGACGGTCGGACCGGGGCGGCTCTTCCGAAGTCGCCCACCAAACGCAACACGGCGTGCCCGGACTCCTGCCGGGCACGCCGTCTTCGTTTCGGGCGTCAACCCGGGAGGTGTCAGGCGACGCGCGCGACCGGTTTGACGATCTTCTGCTTGCCGCTGAGGCGATAGGGTTCGAAACGGGGCAGGGCGCTGTCGAGGGATTCGCGCATGCGGGCCACCAGCGTGTCGATCTCCGCCTTCGAATGCCGTGCCATGACCTGCAGGCGGAACCGCGCGCCATTGCGGGCAACGGCAGGGTATTCCACCAGGTTGACGATGGCCCCGCGGGATTGCAGTTCCTGCGCCGCGATCCGCGCCAGGCCTTCGGCCCCGATCTGCACCGGAACGATGGCCGACGGGTCGCCGGTGGCATCGAAACCTGCCTTCTTCAACTGTTCGCGCAGGTACAGGGTATTGTCCATCAGGGACTTGCGGAGCCTGCGGCCTTCTTCGGAGCGCACGATCTCGAAGGCTTTCAGCACCACGGCGGACTG
Source organism: uncultured Alphaproteobacteria bacterium (assembly GCA_913064755.1). Classification (GTDB taxonomy): domain Bacteria; phylum Pseudomonadota; class Alphaproteobacteria; order Minwuiales; family Minwuiaceae; genus Minwuia. The sequence continues at coordinate 582 of CAJYBQ010000080.1, read as the reverse complement.
CATCGGAGACAGGGCGTTGGAGAAGGTCTGCGGTGCGCTGTAGTACTTCAGGTATTCCTTCACCGACTTCGACCCGGCGACCACGAAGCCGCCGTTCGAGGCGAAGGTCTTGGAGAAGCTGCCAACGATGATGTCCACGTCGTCGAGCACGTTCTGCAGACCCAGCTGACCGCGTCCGTCCGCGCCCAGGCAGCCCATGTCATGCGCGGCATCGACCAGCAGGGTGGCGCCGTACTCGCGGCAGAGTTCCTGCAGTTCACGCAGCTTCGGCGTGTCGGAGTCCATCGAGAACAGGCTTTCCGTCACCACCAGGATGCCGTTGGTCGCATCGCGGTCGCGGATGCGCTTCAGCTTCCGTTTCACGCCGTCGAGGTTCAGGTGCCCGTGCAGGTGAATGTTGCGCGTGGCGGCCGCGGCACCCTGTTGCAGACAGGAATGGGCCAGCACGTCCATGACCACGTGGTCGTCGGGGCGCACCAGGCCCTGGATGGCGCCGAACCCGGCAGACCAGCCCGTGGGGAACAGCACCGCGTGGTCGCGGCCGGTGAAATCGGAGATTTCCTGCTCCAGGCGCAGGGAACC
>CAJYBQ010000079.1 GCA_913064755.1 uncultured Alphaproteobacteria bacterium | reverse complement strand
CGTGGGGGACGCGCAGGAGGGCGGCGTGCGCATGGGCAGGGTGCGCGGTGCGGTGCGCAACGGGCGGAAGCTGACGCAGGGCTGTGAAGGCCTCAAGGGCGTGCGTACGGAGCGCACGGTGCTGCCGCTGGCCCTGATCTATCACGTGGACTGTGTCCTGCTGGCGGGCTGGTGCGAGCTTCGCGGGGCCTTCCGGCATTTCCGCACCGACCGGATACATGCCTGGCAGATGCTGGACGAGACCTTCACCTGCCAGGGCATGGGCCTGCGGGCGCTGCTGCGCCAGCAGGACTGGGCAGGCCCGGACAGCGGTCTCGCCGCGGTTCGATAGCTGCGCCGACCGCGCCACCGGGCGTCACTTCTCCCGGAAGGCCTCGGCCGCTGTGCCGATGACCCGGTCGGTCAGGTACGACAGGATGGACCGTGGCCCGGCCTGCAGTTCCACGTCCACCTGCATGCCGGGGCGGACATCGTTCACGCCGGGCCGGTCGCCCAGGTAGGTCTTGTCGGTGCGGATTTCCACGACGTAGAACACCGCGCCGGTCTGATCGTCCGTGTTGGTGTCACGGGCAACCCGTTCGACATGGCCTTTCAGCGCACCGTACTTGATGAAGTCAAAGGCCCGGACCTTGATGTTGGCGGCCTGTCCCTGCTTCACGTTGGAAATGTCGTTGTTGTTCACCCGGGCCTCGATGATCAGGTTCTCCGCCTCCGGCACCACGGACAGCAGCGGCTCGTTCGGGCGCACGGCCTGGCCCGTGTTGTTGACCACCAGGTTCTGGATATAGCCGTCCACGGGGCTGCGGATGATGGTCCGGTCCAGCCGCGCGGTTGCCTGTTCCAGGTTGCGCGCCGTGCGATCCCTGGCACCGCGAGTCTCGGCCAGGTCCGTCAGCACGCCACTGCGCGCTTCATCGTCGATTTCCCGCCGCCGCGATTTCGACGCGGACAGGGCCGACAGGGCCGAATCGAGCGACTGACCGGTTTCCTGCAGCTGCCCCTCGGTCTCCGCCAGCTGTCGCTGCACGGACTGGAACCGCAGGAACGGGAAGTGGCCCTTGTCGGTCAGGGTGCGCAGGGACCGGACCTGTTCGGCCAGCACGTCCCGGCTCTGCGACAGGGTGTTGATGCGCACCCGGAACGAAGTGATGTCCGACTGTGCCTGCTCGATCTCCCGCTCCGCCGACTCCCGCCGGGAATCCAGTGAATCCCTGCGTGCTTCGAGCAACCGCGTGTGGGTGGCGACCAGGTCGGGGCGTTCCTTGGCGACGATATCGGGGAAGTGGATCACCGAGTCCTGCCCTGCCTCCGCCTCCAGCCGCGCCAGTTCCGCCTCCAGCGTCTGCAGGTCACCCCGCAGGCGGCGGACCTCTCCATTGATGATCTCGTTGTCCAGCCGCAGCAGGGCCTGCCCCTCGCGTACCAGGTCGCCGTCACGGACCATGACCTCGGCGACGGATCCGCCTTCCGGATGGTTGACCAGCTTGACCCGTCCGCCGGGGCGCACCTGGCCCTGCGCCACCACGGCCTGGTCGACCTCGGCAATGGCCGCCCACGCGATGATGACGATGAAGAAACCGCAGATGACCAGCACCAGAAGGGATGCCAGCGGCGAATGCCGAGCCTCGCTGATCGCCTGGGCTTCGGGCAGGAAATCGGAGTATTGCGCACCGCGTTGCCGGGTGCGTCCGTCGTTGCCGTCCTGCTTGCTCATGCCTTGCGGTCCGCCGACGTGTCCTTGGCAGATGTCGGGGCCTTGCGTCCCCCGGTCTGCCCGGCCGGCCGTTCGGGCCGATCACCGGGGCGCATCGCGGCATCGCGCATGCGGGTGCGCGAGAAGGCGATGACTTCCTCCGGTGAGCCGACCCGTTCGATGTGGCCGTCGATCAGCAGGGCAACCCGGTCGGCAATGACCATCGGGGCCATGCGATGCGAGATCATGATGATGGTCCGACCGCGCTTGGCCCGCTTCAGGGCGCGGATCAACCGCTCTTCGGTGCCGGGGTCGAGGGCGCTCGTGGCCTCGTCGAAGATCAGGATCTTCGGATTGCGGATCAGCGCGCGGGCGACGGCGAGCAACTGTTTCTGTCCCGAAGACAGGCCCCCGCCACGCTCGCTCAGGATCGTGTCGTAGCCCTTTGGCAGCCGCTGGATGAATTCATGCGCGCCGACGAAGCGGGCAACGGACTCGACGCGCGCCGGGTCCTTGTCGTCGATCCCCATGGCGATGTTCTCGCGCACCGTGCCGGCGAACAGCTGCACCTCCTGCGGGACCACGCCCACCTGGCGGCGCAGGGTCGCGGGGGAGATGTGGGCAATGTCGGTGTCATCGACCAGCACGCGGCCATTGTCGGGCAGGTAGAGGCCCTGGATCAGCTTCGACAGGGTGGTCTTGCCCTGGCCGGACGGGCCGATGATGCCGAAGACCTCGCCGGCCTGGATCGTCAGGTTGATGTCATAGAGCACCGGCGGCAGGTCGTCTTCGTAGCGGAAGGCAATGTTCTCGAACGTCACCTTGCCCTCGAACGCGCTGCCGGGGCTGAGTTCGCCCGGTTCCGATTCCGGTGTTTCCTGCATGATCTCGTCGATGCGGGCAAAGGCGGTGCGGACTTCCTGCACCTGGTGCCAGGCGCCCACCACCTGCCGCATCGGGGCGACGGCGCGGGTGGCCAGGATGTTGGTGGCGATCAGGGCGCCGATCGACATCTCGTTTTCCATGATCAGCATGGCCCCGATGACGATGACCACCAGGCTGAGGATCTGCTGCAGGTTCTGGCCGACGGCGGAAAGCACGCCGGAAAGCGTGTTGGACCGGTATCCGGTCCAGGCGGACAGGCCGAGGCGATGATCCCAGCGACGCTCGATCTCGGACTCCAGCCCCAGCGCCTTCACGGTCAGGGCGTTGGCCATGGTCTCGTGCAGCGCCGAAGACTTTGCCGCCTGGCCGATGAAATTCTGCTCCGTCAGTTTCTTCTGCTTGCCGTGGGACGCGACCGACAGCAGGACGAAGATCGGGATCGACACGAACACGACCATGGCGATCAGCGGCTCGATCATCAGCAGCGCGAACAGGAAGACGAACACGAACAGCAGGTCGGCCACCACCAGCGGCATCTGACCGGTGAAGAAGGCACGGATGGCATCCAGCTGGCGCATCCGCTCCGATATCACGCCGCTCGCCGTGGTCTCGAAATGGCGATAGGGCAGGCGCAGCAGGTGATGCACCAGTTCCCCGCCGATCAGCGATTCCACCCGCGCGCCGGTATGGCTGGAGATATAGACCCGCACGATGCGCAGGATCAGGTCGAAGACGTAGATCACGCCCATGCCGATGGCGAGGGCAAGCAGCGTCGATTGCCCGCTGCCACCGCTGCCGACGACCTTGTTGAAGACGGTCATGATGAACAGCGGCGCCGCCAGCGCGAAGATGTTGATCATCAGCGATGCGGCGGCCAGTTCCAGCAGCACGCCACGCATCTTGCGCACGACGGAGGATCGCCAGTCCCGGACACCCCTGGTCGCGGCCTCCGGTGCCTTGAGCACGATGGCGAGATTGCCCAGCGGGGCGATCTCCTCCGCCGCGAGGATGTCGGTTTCATCGCGCAGCGGGTCATAGACGGCAAACCGCGACCCTTCCTTGCGCACCACGGACCGGGCACCTGCCGGGTTGTTCCGTGGCAGGATGATGAACGGCGGCTTCACCTGGTCGAGGGTCTTTCGACCAAAGCTGCGTTCGGTCACCGGGAAGCCCAGGCGTTCGGCCGCGAGGCGGAATCCGTCCAGGGTCATCGGTGACCCCGCACCCGGGGCGGCGGCCTGGATGTCCGGCGCACCGATCGGGCGGCCCACGTCGCGCGTGGTGCGGATCAGCAGGCGGCGCAGCACGTCGATGCGGGGCGCCGACGGTTGTGCCTCGGCCTCCGTCGCGTTCGATGCCGGGCCGTCGGTGCCGGTCTGCCGGGCGGCTTGTTCCTCGGGCCTTGTCTTCATGGCTTCCGGGGGCCTGCTGCTTGCGGCGGGCTGCGCCTCGGCGGGGGAAGGGACAGGTGTGGCCTTCGGCGTGTCGTCCTTCCGTCCCCTGGTGGGGGGTCGCCATTCCTCTGCCGCCAGGTCGGCAACCACGGGCGAAGCGGGGGGTTCGGAGCCGGCTTCCTTCGGTTTCGGGGCAGGTGCCGCATCGTCGGGCCTGATCCGGGACCAGCCCTCGCTGATGGGCGTCACCACGTTGCGGTGCGGGCGGGACCAGCCGCCCTCGTCATCATGTACCGTGTCATTGCTGTCCGACTTGTCGGTCATTCAGATGTCCGTCGCCTTCCAGAGATTCCCGTGATCAGGAACTTGTAGCACCAATATCGTTCACGAACTGCCCTGCTTTCGGGTCAGCAGTTTCGGCGGTCGGCGCTGTTCCGCCACGCTGAACAGGGAGAAGGTGCGCCCGACATAATTGGTCACGCTGTTCAGCCCCTTCATGTAGTCGACCAGTCGCTGGTCCTTCACCGCCTCCACCATGCGCACGGGACGCCGGGGGTCGTCGGTCTCGAAACGCATGTAGAACCAGGGTTCGCCGCGTCGCAGCACCAGGTCCTTGGAGGTATCGTGCCATTCGAACGCCCACATCATCGGGCGCGGCCATATATGGATTGGCAGCCGCCCCCCGATCATCAGGCCCGGCCAGTGGCGACCGGTGTAGCTGTTGAACGGCGGCATCTGGTTCATCCAGCAGACGTCGTCGGACAAGAAGATGTAGGGCGTGATGAACTGGATCACCGGGCGGTCCGGGTGGCGCCATTCCTTGCGCGGCATCACGGCCACCATCTGGCCGAGGTGCTTGGACCGGATCTGGCTGCGGTCTCCCAGCGCGTTGATCAGTTGCGGCTTGCCCTGTTCATCCAGCTTGATGCGCAACTGCACGTCGATCGGGGCCACGACCTCGAACAGGCGGGCTTCGTAATCGATCACGGCCGGGCAATAGGTCACCGACTTGGCATGGCCCGAGGTGGCGGCCTGGCGCTGTTGCGCGCGGGGTGCCTCCCAGATGAAACCTGCCTTCTCCGCATCGATGATGTAGCCCACGTCGACGATCCGGCGCTCGGGCGGGCGCTGGCCCGGCGGCGCGGTGGGTTCATCTGCCCTGAGGTATTCGAACATGCGTCATGTGTCCTTGTCGGTGTGGCGTTGTCTTAGCAAGAACCGTTCCCGGCCGGCACGCAAGTTTGCGCGCCTTGCGCCGGGCTGTCCATCTGGCGACCTTGCATCCGGGGCACAGGTTTCAACTGCCCGTATCGCGTCGGGGAATGCCGCGATGCGGCCGCACGAGCCCCGCCAGTCGGCGCAGGTCACGTTTCAGGGCGACGGACGGGGCCGCGGCCAACCGCCATTGACGTGCCAGCCGGTCCAGCGTGCCGGGCGATTCCGCTGGCGGGAACATTCGCAGATGGTCCTGCACGACCTGTTCGAAGGTGCTGCCGCCGACCCGGTCGAGCGGCAGGTGCCGGGCCGCCGGAGACGTGTCAGCGTCGAGCCGATGCAGCAGCGCCGTGAACACGCTGACGGGGCGCAGCATGTGGCCGTGCCGACTGCGTCGGGCGATTTCCGCCCAGTCCATTTCCGCCTGGCCCGTTTCAGCCTGGGCCATCTCTGCCTGGTGCCGCAGCATCAGCAACCCGTCGATCACGGTCTTTGCCGCGTCGCCGGTGAACAGGTCCCGCGCCGCGTGGCTCGCCGCGATCATGAAGGCGTGTTCCCGCGCGGGCAGGCATACCCCGTCGATCTCGCGTGCCTGCGCGAACAGGGTCTCGACGGGTAGCGCTTCGGGGAAGGGATCAGCGTCGCCCGCGACGTGCAGGTCGATGTTGACCGCGCCATCCGGCGAAAGCAGGGGCTGGAAGCTTGCCTGGCTGATGAAACCCCAGCGGCTGCGCGTCGGCTCCTCGGCGAAGGCGAAGCCGTGGTCCTGCAGCAGCGCCAGTGTCCGGTCCAGGTCGGCGGGCGCGATCAGCAGGTCCGCATCGGAGATTCCCCGGTCCTCGGCCCTGTCGTAGAGCCAGGCCCCGCTCGCCAGTCCCTTGATCGCCATGCAGGGAATGCCTGCAGCGCGGATTGTCTGCAGCCAGCGTCGCCCGGCCTGGTGCCGGAACCGGTTCAGCAGGCGCGACTGCATCACGACCGGTTGCTCCAGCCCGCTGTCGTCCAGGACGGCATCGACCGTTGCGGCGGTCCCCCGACGGGCCAGAGCAGAGGCCGCCGCATGATCGGCTTCGTCCCCGTCCCCGGCCTTGTCTCCGGCACGGGCTCCGGTCAGTCGGCCGTCCAGTTCCCGCCCGACGCGCCGCCCTCGTATCGCGACGCGCCCGGCCATCGGGTGAGAAACCTGTTTCGAAATGGGGCACCTGTGGGTGTCAGATCGTGATTCCCGTCACGACAGCATGTCGCCAGCTTATGCGCAGCCTGTTGATGAACTGTCAGTTATTAGTCATCTATGGTGCAGGCAGGGAAGTGAAGAGCGATTCAGGCGACCTTTGCGCGTTTCTTGCATGATTGGCGGTACCATGAAGAAAACAATCCAATTCTGCACCGTATCGATCCTGGCCATGCTGCTGGGCGCGGCGGTATCTGCCCAGACGATCGAGACCGATGTCTCCCGTGCCGAGGCCCTGGCCGGCGCGATTGCCGGCAGCGAAGAGGGCCAGCGCGCGATCGAGCGTTACCTGGACAGCGGTGGCCTGCCCGAGGCCGCGGCCCAGCGTGCGGTTGCCCTGATCCGGGAACTGCAGCGCAGTGACCTGGTGGCCGACCCGCTGGTGCTGGCCTCCGCCGCCGATCGTGTTTCGCAGGCAGCGAGCCGTTCCTTCATCTCCGCCCGCATCTTCAAGACCAAGGTCACCACGTCCTTCGAACTGGGCGAAGGCCGCTATGGTTTCGACTTCGGCCCGCCCGACGCCAAGGTCACGAAGGGTTTCACCAAGGTGACGGCGCGCAGTGACTTCATCAAGGGGCCGCGGCCCGCCGCCCTGCGTCGTCCGGAAGGCGACACCCTGCTCAGAGACGGCATCCGCAACATCCGCACGGTGCGGCTGCCGGTGCCATCGGGCAAGTATCGCGTCTTCCTGATGACCGACGACATCGGGGTGCCGGAGGCCGTGACCAGCCCGTTCGGCGAGGCGATGAAGGTGAACGGCCGCCGTGTCCGCATGGCCTCCGCGACGCCGGATGCCTGGGCTGCCGAAACCTACATGGCCGAGCCTGGTGGATATCTTTCCGACGGCGAGAAGGCCGATGCCGTGGGTCGGCGCGGCAATGCCCGCGGGGCCAGCACCGGTGGCGTCGTCATGATGAATGCGGTCGTGGAGAACAACGAACTCGTGATCACCTTCGACGGTCGCGAAGGGCTCGAGACCTATCTGACCGGCGTGATCATCGAGCCAGAGGCCATGACGGAGAGCGTCTTCGCCCCGTCCGCCGAGGCCCGGCGTGTCCTGTTCACCGGCCAGGACCAGTTGCTGGAGGCCGAGAACCAGGTCAACCAGGCCGTCGCGCAATTGCTGAACGATGTCACGACATCGGCCGGACCGCAGGAGCTGGCTGCCTTGCTGGAACAGCCGCAACCAGTTGTGGAACCGGCACGCGATGTCAGTCCAAACTGACGGCTGAGCGAATCAAACCATCAAGGCAGGTATCTCGGTTGTGAACCAGGGGCGAACAGGATTCCGCAGGACCGCGCTTGCCGTGGGGATGCTGCTGTGTCCTGCCCTCCTGCTGCCCATGCAGCACGCAGATGCCCAGGGCGCGACCGACACCTCGACCGAAGGCCAGGTGCAGGCGCAGATCATCCAGAACCCGATCATTCCCGCCACGGCCGACCCCGAACCGAAGTTCACAACAGCCAAGCAGGACGCGGTGCTGCAGCGCGGTCGCCCGGAATACAACGCCATCGGGCTGGAAACCGGCGGGCTGTTCTTCGATATCGAGCACCTGGGGCGCGGCCAGCCACTGGAAAGCTTCCTGCTGTTCCCCAAGGTCGATATCGGCCTGACGTTCGACGACAACATCTTCGGCGACGCCAACAACCTGGTCGCGGATTTCGTCGGGTCCGTTGCACCTTCGCTGCGGCTGGTGTCGAACTGGGACAACCACGAGGTCTTTGCGGAAGGCCATGGCCGGTTTGCCCGCAACACGTTCAACAGCCGCGAAAGCGTGCGCGAACACGGTTTCTCCACCGGCGGCAAGCTGGAAATATCCGAGTTCGAGTTCATCCGGGCGTCGCTGGGTTTCGACCGCAAGACAACCGCGCGCGGCGACCCGCGCGAGGATGCCGGCGGCAACGAACCGGGCGTGTTCTACCAGGTCGATCTGAATTCCTCCTGGCAGTACAAGCGCGACAAGTTTCTCTGGTTGGCCAAGGGCGGCATCAGGAACCGGGACTTCGTCGATGTGCCTGCCGGTGTGGGAGAGATCGAGGCGGATCAGAACGACCGGACGGAGTACTCGGCCTCCGTGCGGCTCGGCTGGGAGGAATGGGAAGGGACCACGCTGTTCATTGAGCCGAACGCCGGTATCACGCGGTTCCACCAGCAGTTCGACAATACCGGGGTCGAGCGCAACTTCGCCCGTTTCGGCATGCTGGCGGGCTTCACCTATGACCTGACGGCGGTGACGTTCCTGGAAGGTGCCATCGGTTTTGGCCTGGCGAGCTTCGCGGATCGCAACAGTTCGGATTTCTTCTTCTTCGACTCCAGCCTCGATTTCGTCTGGAACCCGCATGACAGCTGGAGCTTCACGGTGGGTTTCGAACGTGACGTGACCGCCACCAATGCCGTGACGAATGTCGGCGGGGTCAATGTTTCCGACGTGGCGACCATTTCGAACGAACTCTCCCTCGGGGCGCAACTGGAAGTGACCTACGAACTGCTGGCGGCAGCCGAACTGGGGGTCCGCCGTGCGTCAACGGTGGAGGGAAACACGAATGACACCGTGCTGGCCTCGGAGCTTTCGCTGCTCTGGTTGATGAACGAGAACATGCGCATGCGGGGCTTCTGGGAACTGACCTCCTTTGCCTCGAACGACGCCGCACGTGAATTCCTGCGCAACAAGCTTGGTGTGGTCCTGACCTTGCATTACTGATGCAACAGATCAGCCGCGACCTGCTTCGCCGTCGCTGCCAGTGCAATATCGGACCTGAAAACACGTATGAGACAGAATTCCTATCGGCGTTTTGCAATTGCCCTGCTCGCCCTCGGTTCGCTTGCCGTGGTGGCACAGGGGTGTTCGGAACGCCGCTACGAACGGACCACCGGCGTCGATTCCCCGCAACGCTTCGTGCAGCAACAGTCACAGCCCGCCCTTGCCGCGCCCGAACCTGCGCCCGTGCAGCGGGCCGCCGCGCCCCAGGCACGTGTTCTGGAGGTGCCCCCGGCCGCCGTCGCCGAGCCCGAGCAGCCGACCATCGTGCTGCGCCAGCCGCCGGTGGCCGAGCCGGACACCAGCATCGTGACACCGCAGGGCCGCGCCGCCGCGACCCCGACGGCCCTCGGCCCGTCCTCGCTCGACTCAGGCAAGCCCGCGATCCTGGTTGACGAACTGCCATCCGACGTCGCCCGGAAACTGGACCAGTCCCGCCAGGGTCCGGGACATCCCATCCCGACCAACGTCCTCCCCCCGGACG
>CAJYBQ010000078.1 GCA_913064755.1 uncultured Alphaproteobacteria bacterium | reverse complement strand
GTCTCCACCAGCACCACGTCGAAGCCCGCGGCTTCCGTCAGCAGCATGGTTTCCCGCGTGCGTCGCGCCACGCCGCCCAGGGTGCCGCCGGAAGGGGTGGGACGGATGAAGGCTTTCGGGTCGCGGGCCAGGTGCTCCATCCGCGTCTTGTCACCCAGGATGGAGCCGCCGGTGCGCTTGGAAGACGGATCGACAGCGAGCACGGCGACCTTCAGCCCCTGTCCCGTCAGGTGCTGGCCGAAGGCTTCGATGAAGGTGGACTTGCCGACGCCAGGGGTGCCGGAAATGCCGACGCGGATGGCACCGCCGGTGGCACCGACCAGTTCCTCCAGCAGCAGCTTGGCCTGTTCGCGGTGATCCTGGCGGCTGGATTCGATCAGGGTGATGGCACGGGCCAGGGAACGGCGCTGCCCGTCCCGGATGCGATCCGCCATGTCCTGCAAGCGATCTGTCATCATCTGGCCAGCCCTATGCTTTCACGCCCGCGAAGGGCAGGGGTTCCGCATCCGGATCCAGCGGCCAGCGCGCCCGCGCCGCAATGTCCAGCGGATCGGTGTGACCGGCCTGGAACCGCTCCACACCCGCCCAGGCGACCATCGCACCATTGTCGGTGCAGAGCGCGGGTGGTGGCGCGATCATCGGCAGGTCAAGCGCGTTGGCAGTCGTCGTCAGTTGCCCGCGCAGCATCCGGTTCGCCGCGACGCCCCCCGCGATGACAAGCGCGGTCGGCGGCAGGCCGATGGTGCGGCAATGGTTGATGGCCCGGCTGACGCGATCATGCAGCACGTCCGCCACTGCCGCCTGGAACCCGGCGCAGAGGTCGGCCAGGTCCTGTTCCGACGGCGGCTGCGGCAGGCCGGACGCCGCCTGCCGGACAGCGGTCTTCAGACCGGAAAAGGAGAAATCCATGTTGTCGCGACCGCGCATCGGGCGCGGCAGGTCAAAGCGGGTGGGGTCGCCGTCTGCTGCCGTCCGCTCCACCGCCGGGCCACCGGGAAATCCCAGGTCGAGCAGCTTCGCGGTCTTGTCGAAGGCCTCCCCCACCGCGTCATCGATGGTCGACCCCAGCCTGCGATAGCGGCCCACCCCTTCCACCAGCAGGATCTGGCAATGCCCGCCGGACACCAGCAGCAGCAGGAAAGGGAACGCCACGTCGGCGGTCAGCCGGACGGTCAGCGCGGGGGCTTCCAGGTGATTGACGGCGATCAGCGGCTTGCCCGTTGCCATGGCCAGGGCCTTCGCCGTGGTCAGCCCGACAATGACGCCACCGATCAGGCCGGGGCCTGCGGTCGCGGCAATGGCATCCACGTCGCGCAGGTCGGTCCCCGCTTCCGCCAGGCAGCGTTCGATGATGCCGTCGAGCTTTTCGACATGCGCGCGGGCCGCGATCTCCGGCACCACGCCGGCATAGGGACGATGCGCGTCGATCTGGCTGTGGACCACGTTTGCCAGGATCTCGCGGTCCGACGTGACAATGGCGGCGGCGGTCTCGTCACAGCTGGTCTCTATGCCCAGAACGATGCTCACGCGAAATGGCTCCCGGTTCAACTGCGCGCCAGCATCACAATCGTGCTGGTCAAGCGCCAGACCTCCGGGTAACACCATGGCCATCAACGGACAAGGTGGCGAAGACAGTGAAACACCCATTGCGTATCGGAACCCGTGGCAGTCCCCTGGCCCTCTGGCAGGCCGAGGAGGTCAAGCGGTTGCTGCATGCGGCGCATCCGGACTTGGATGACGCGGCGGTGCAGATCGTCGTCATCACCACGACCGGCGACCGCATTCAGGACCGGGCACTGGCGGCAGCGGGCGGCAAGGGGCTGTTCACCAAGGAGATCGAGGAGTCGCTGCATGACGGCAGCATCGATCTGGCCGTGCATTCGATGAAGGACATGCCGACGACCCTGCCCGACGGGATGGAGATTCCCTGCCTGCTGCAGCGGGAGGACCCGCGCGATGCCTTCATCAGCCTGGTTGCCGATTCCATCGATGATCTGCCGCAGGGCGCGGTGGTGGGCACGGCCAGCCTGCGCCGACAGTCGCAACTGCTGTTCCGTCGCCCGGACCTGAAGGTCATCACCTTCCGTGGCAACGTCCAGACCCGGCTGGCCAAGCTGGAAGCGGGCGAGGCGGCGGCGACCTTCCTGGCCAATGCCGGGTTGACCCGCCTTGGCATGACGGATCGCATCACCACGCTGATCGAGCCGGAGGACATGCTGCCCGCCGTGGCGCAGGGGGCCATCGGGATCGAGATCCGCAGCAATGATGATGCGACCCGTGAACGGCTGGTGCCCCTGCATGACGCGCGGACGGAAGCAGCCGTGGTGACGGAACGGGCCATGCTGGCCGCGCTCGACGGATCGTGCCGCACCCCGATTGCCGGCCTGGCTCTGGATGATCCGGCCGACCCGGGCGGAAACAGCATGTGGTTCCGGGCCGAGATCGTGATGCCGGACGGCAGCCGCCGCCATGTGACGGAACGGCGGGGGGCATGGGCCGATGCGGCGGCGCTGGGCCGCGACGCAGGTGAGGAACTGAAGGCACTGGCGGGGCCGGAGTTCCTCGCCGCGATCTGATGCGCATCCTGCTGACCAGGCCGGAAGCCGACGCGGCGGACACCGCCTTGGTTCTGCGTGACATGGGACACGAGGTTCTGGTCGACCCGGTGCTGGACATCCGGTTTCGCGATGACGTCGAACTGGACACGACGGGTGTCCAGGCCTGGCTGGCCACCAGCCGCAACGGCGTCCGGGCGCTGGCGCACGCGGGCGCTGACCGTGGCCTGCCGTTACTGGCGGTGGGCGGCAGCACGGCGGAACTGGCCCGGCAGGGCGGGTTCCGGGACGTGCGGGACGCGGATGGCGACGTCACCGACCTGGTGCGACTGGCGACCGAGACCCTCGACCCCGACGCGGGATCCCTGTTCCACGCCGCCGGTTCCGACGTTGCCGGCGACCTTGCCGGGCAACTGCGCGAAAGCGGCCATGCGGTCATTCGAAAGGCACTCTACGACGCGGTTGCATCCCGTCAGTTGCGGCCCGCGACACGGCAGGCGCTGCATCGGCGGGAAATCGACGTCGTGCTGTTCTACTCCCCGCGTTCCGCTGCCTGTTTTGCCGATCTGGTTGCGGCATCTGGAACGCTGGACGAATGCCGGACAATCGCGGCATGCTGCATCAGTGAGCGCGCTGCGGCAGCCCTGAAGGACGTTCCCTTCCGGCTTGTATTGCCTGCGCGGCGACCCAGGCAGTCGGCCCTGCTGGACCTTCTGAAACAATGCGTACTGTAGATGACGGGATTTCATCCATGAGCGACAAGGACGACAAGAAGCCGAAGCCGGATGACGTGGCCAAAGACGCCGCCGCCGCCGCCGGGGAAGGTCCTGTAACGAATGACCAGGAAGTGGTGGGGGTCGTTGTCGGCCAGACCGCCGTGCCCGTGACCGCCGTTGAGACCGACGACACGGATGCGTCCGAGACTGCATCGCGCGACGGCGAGGCCGATGCTGCCACCGACAAGGCGGGAGTGGACGACGCGAAGGAAGCTGAAGAAGTGGCCGAACCCGCTTCCGATGACGCTTCGGCGCCGCCGCCGCCCGTCGCTGTCACGGCCCCGCGCCGCGCCGACCGGGGCGCACGCGTGCTGGCCTTCATCGCGATCCTGCTGGCGCTGGCGGTTGGTGCGACCACGATCCTGCCGCAGATACAGGGTGGTTCAGCCGAACGCATCACCCGGTTGCAGTCTGAAATCGGTGTGCTGACGGCCAGCAATCGCGACCTCGCCGAACAGGTGAAGGCCGCCAGCACCACGGCCGCCGCGCCGGTTGACCTGTCGGGTGTCGAGGCGCGGCTGGCGGAGCTGGAATCCCGCCTGGCCGATGTCTCCGGCCTGCAGGACCGCCTTGCGGCACTGGAAGCCGCGGTGCCTGCAAGTGCTGACGCCATGTCTGCCGAGGCAATGTCCGCGGACGCGGTGAGCCGCGATGAGATCGAGGCGCTACGGGCGCAGATCGCGGCCATCGCCGCAGCGCCGGGCGACGCACCGGCCAGTGCCGTGCCGCAGCAAGGTGTCGCCGACGATGGTGCCAGCACTGCCCTGCTTGCCGAACTGGGCGACCTGGAAGAACGCCTGGCCGCGATCGAGCGCAATACCGGCGATGCGGGCATCGCGACCCGCGACCTGCGCGACAGCCTGGAAGCCCTGCGCGACCGGATGGAGGCGCTGGCCAGCGAGGCGGATGCGCTGTCACAGCGGGTGGATGCGGTGGCCGAAGCCGCTGCCGGACGACAGGGGCAGGCGGATGCGGAAGCGGCGCAGCGGGCAGCCCTCGTGCTGGCCCTCGGACGCATGCGCGATGTCGCCGCGACCAGCTCGGCCTTCCCCGGTGCCTGGAATTCGGTCGTCGAACTGGGGGTTGATCCCGCTGGCCACCCGGCCATCGCGGATGCGGCCCAGCATGGTATCGCCACGGTGGATGACCTGCGGCAGCGCTTCGCGGCGGTGGCCGACGCCGCGCTGACCGCCGAACGCATTGGCGGGGATGACACCTGGTACGGTGCTGCATTCCAGCGGCTGGGCAACCTGGTCAGCGTGCGCCGGGTCGGCGACGTGGAAGGCACCAGCGTCGAGGCCATTGTAACTCGCGCCGAACGGCGGCTGCAGGAGGGCAATCTGGAGGCCGCGCTGGCTGAACTGGATGGCCTGAGCGGCCCCCCGGCGGAGGCCGTCGCATCATGGCGCAAGACGGCCCAGGCCAGGCTTGAACTGGAGCAGGCGATCCGCGCCCTGCAACAGGGTGTTTTCCAGAACATGGCACGGGAAGACTGATCGTGATCCGCTTCATCATCCTGTTCGCATTCATTGTTCTGGTCGCCGTTGGTGCCGCCTGGCTGGCCGACCATCCCGGCAGCATGGCCCTGTCGTGGGCCGGCTGGCGGGTCGAGACCTCGATCCCCGTGCTGGTGCTGTTCCTGCTGCTGGTCATGGGCCTGTCGGCAGTGGTCTACCGGCTCTGGCTCTGGCTGCTCGGCAGTCCCGGACGTATCGGTTCCGTATTGCGGGGCAACCGCAAGGAGCGGGGCTACAAGGCCCTGACCGAAGGCATGGCGGCCATCGCGGCGGGGGAGGCGAACGTGGCGTCCCGCGCGGCGGAGCAGGCCGAGAAGTTGCTGGACGGGACCCCGATGGCGCAATTGCTGCGGGCGCAGGCGGCGCAGCTGGCCGGTGACGACGCAACGGCAGAGAAATACTTCCGTGCCATGCTGGATACGAAGGAAACCCAGCTGGTGGCCCTGCGTGGCCTGCTGATCCAGGCCGGACGGCTGGGCGATCACAAGCAGGCACTGGCGCTGGCCGCGCGGGCGCGCAACCTGCGCCCCGGCGCCGGCTGGGCCGTGCGGTCACTGTTCGACCTGCAGGTATCGGCGGAGGACTGGACGGCGGCATCGCAGACGGTCGCGGGCGGGCAGCGCGCGGGCGTGTACAGCAAGGAAAATGCGGCCCACAAGCTGGCCGTGCTCTACACGGCGGACGCCCTGGCCAAGGAAGCCGCGGGCCAGCGGCACGAAGCCCTGACCCATGCAGCCGACGCCATCAAGCAGGACCCGTCGCATGTGCCCGCTGCGGTGCTGGAGGCACGGCTGCTGGCCGCGTCGGGCAAGGAACGGAAGGCCGTGCGGCATCTGACCTCCGCCTGGCAGCAGACCCGCCATCCGGCCGTCGCCGAAGCCTTCCTGGCCCTGAAGCCGGGGGAAAGCCCGGCGGCACGTCTGGCGCGGTTCGAAGGCTTGCACAAGTCCACGCCGGGCGATGGCGAGAGCCTGCTGGTGCTGGCCCGCCTGGCGCTGGAAGCCGACGATCTGATGCAGGCCAACGAGGCCGCGCAACGTGCCATCGAGAAGGCCGAAACCATCGACCAGCGGCACTGCCGCCTGATGGTCAGCCTGGCGGAACGCTCCAGCGACGGGGCGGAAAAGGCCCGCGAATGGCTGATGCGTCTCGCTGACGCCCCGGCCCCGGCCCACTGGCAGTGCACCGAATGCGGCGAGACTCCGCCGGACTGGCACCCGCGCTGCCCGCGCTGCCACACATTCGACAGCCTGCAATGGCAGGCCGTGCGATCGTCCGCCGACTCGCTGCTGCTGGTTGATACGGCGGCTGCGGAAAAAGCCGACACGACCCCGGAAGAGGTCGAAGTGGAAACCGTCGCACGTTAGATCGTCCGGTCGCACCCCTACGGCGCACGCGGACTTGATCCGCGTGTCCAGCCTTTCGGCGTTTGAGCGGCACGCTGGGTACCCGGGTCAAGCCCGGGCACGCCGTCTGGATGTGAGATGAAGGCGCCACACCACCCTCCCACGGCGCACGCGGACTTGATCCGCGTGTCCAGCCTTTCGGCGTTTGAGGGGCACGCTGGGTACCCGGGTCAAGCCCGGGCAAGCCGTGCGGGTGTGTGGTTGACCGTCATGGCCAACAGCCGGTCACCCCGCATCTGACCGGGGCCACGGTTGCTATCCGGGCATCACCACGCGACCACCGGTCATGGGGTGGGGCACGCCGGTCGTGCCGGGGACGCTGAGGGGCAGGCCGCGCAGGCTGCGCATGGCGAGGAAGGCGAAGGCCTGGGCCTCCACCGCATCGCCGTCATGGCCGATGGCTTCCACCGGCTCCACGGATGCGTCCAGGGCAACCGACAGCCGTCGCATCAGGGTCGGGTTGTGGCGCCCGCCGCCGGTGACCAGCCAGCGCAGCGGCGGCACGGGCAGGTGCGGCAGGGCGCGGGCGACGGCGCGGGCGGTGAATTCGGTAAGCGTGGCGGCCCCGTCTGCCACCGACATCCCGTCCGGCCAGCTGCCGGGCTGGAAATCCTCCCGGTCCAGGGATTTCGGCGGCCTGCGATCAAAGTAGTCATTGTCCAGCAGGCTGTCGAGCCAGGCCGCATCGACCTGCCCCGACAGGGCGGTGGCCCCGCCCTCGTCGCGGGACCGGCCGGTGCGGGCCATCATCCAGTCGTCGATCAGCGCGTTCGCCGGGCCGGTGTCGAAGGCCAGCAGGTCGTCGGTACCGGGACCGATCCAGGTGACATTGCCGACACCGCCGAGATTGAGCACGGCGAGGGGCCGGGGCAGGTCGGCGGTCATGGCGACGTGGAACAGCGGCGCGAACGGTGCGCCCTGGCCCCCGGCCGCGACATCGGCGAGGCGGAAATCCGCCACGACCGGAACACCGTAGCGGTTGGCCAGCGCGCGGGCGTCGCCGATCTGGACCGTCAGGTGCCGGGACGGGTCATGAAACGTCGTCTGGCCATGGAAGCCGATCAGGTCCGGTTTCCGGTCGGGATACTGTGCCAGGTAGCTGTCGATGGCGCGGACATGGGCGCGGGTCACGGCATCGACCGCTGCCTGCGGCGCGACGGTCTGCCCGAACGCGGCACGAATGGCCTGCCGTTCATCCGCCAGGAACGGATAGCCATGACCGGGGCCACGGTCGCCGATGGTTTCACCGTCGGTGGTCAGCATCGCGATGTCGACGGCATCGACGGAAGTACCGCTCATCAGGCCCAAGACGTTCCGGGCCCGGGCAGGGACGGCAGGGGCAGCAGGGATGGCATGGGGGGCATTGCTTCCGGTCATGCGGGGAGTGTGCTACAGCCGCCCACGCACGCCAAGGCGTGTCAGTACATCTATTCCGATCCCTGAAAGACAATGCCATGACCAGCACCGACGCCGAACTGCGATCCGATTTCCTGAACACCATGCACGCGCGCGGGTATGTGCATCAGTGTACGGCTCCGACGGGCCTGGATCCCGCCCTGATGGACGGCGTGGTGCCGGCCTATATCGGCTTTGACTGTACCGCTGACAGCCTGCATGTGGGCAGCCTGGTCCAGATCATGATGCTGCGCTGGCTGCAGAAGACGGGGCACAAGCCGATTGTCCTGCTGGGCGGTGGCACGACGCGGATCGGCGACCCGTCCGGCCGCGATGCGTCGCGCCAGTTGCTGACCGACGCGGACATCCAGCGCAACATGGATGGCATCCGGCAGGTGTTCGAGAAGTTCCTGACCTTCGGCGACGGCCCGACGGATGCGATCATGGTCAACAATGCCGACTGGCTGGACGGGCTGGCCTATATCCCGTTCCTGCGGGAGGTGGGGCGCCATTTCTCCGTCAACCGCATGCTGAGCTTTGATTCGGTCAAGCTGCGGCTGGATCGGGAACAGCCGCTCACCTTCCTCGAATTCAACTACATGATCCTCCAGGGCTACGATTTCCTGGAACTTTCGCGCCGCGTCGGCTGCCGCCTGCAGATGGGCGGTTCCGACCAGTGGGGCAATATCGTCAATGGCGTCGAACTGACCCGTCGCATCGACCAGCGCGAGGTCTATGGCCTGACGTCGCCGCTGATCACCCTCGCCAATGGTCAGAAGATGGGCAAGACCGCACAGGGTGCCGTCTGGCTGAACGCGGACCGGCTGAGCGTCTACGACTACTGGCAGTTCTGGCGCAACACGGCGGATGCCGACGTCGGGCGCTTCCTGCGGCTGTTCACCGAACTGCCGCTGGACGAGATCGCGGAACTCGAGAAGCTGGAAGGCCAGGACCTGAACGCGGCCAAGAAGCGCCTGGCCGACGCGGCAACGGCGATGGCGCATGGCGAAGCCGCCGCTGCTGCCGCGGCGGAGACTGCCCGCCGGGCATTCGAGGAAGGCGACAGCGCCGAAGGGCTGCCGACCTTGACGATCACCGCTGCCGAGGCCGCCGAGGGGGCCTCGGTCATCGACCTGATGATTGCCGCCGGGATGGCGAAGTCCCGTGGCGAGGCGCGGAAGCTGATCCGCGGCGGTGGTGTGCGGGTAGCCGATGAGAAGGTTTCGGATGAAGCCATGTCTCTGGCAGCGGATTCATTCGGCCAGGGTCCGGTGAAGCTGTCCGTCGGCAAGAAACGGCATGTCCTGGTCCACGCGGGCGACTGAAGCCGCTGGCGGGTCGGACTCATTTGCCGGTTCGGGAAAATTTTACCTGATTCCACTGGCAACGCCTGCCCAACCCGGCAGGTGCTGCCGGGTGGCCGAAAGCCCTGATTCAGGTGATTTGGAATAAAATATCAAACAAAACAATGGATTACACGTTTCTGGCATAGTTGGCACATAGGTTGAAATCTGTTCGGCACACACGGCGCATTGGCGCTCAAGAGGTGGACCGGGGGACCAGAGAAGAAGGTTCCCGATAGCAGGAGAATACCGATGACCTTATCGGTGAACACCAACGTAAGCGCGATGCTTGCCCTCCAGCAGCTCAACGCCACGAACCGCGACATGAACGAAGTCCAGTCCCGGATCAACACCGGCCTGAAAGTGGCCGGTCCGAAGGACAACGGCGCGGTCTACGCGATTGCCCAGAACATGCGCGGCGAGATTGCCGGCTTCGAAGCGGTCAAGACCGCCCTGGACAATGCGGTGAGCGTCGTCGACGTTGGCCTGGCCGCCGGCCAGTCGATCTCCGATCTGCTGATCGATATGAAGGAAAAGGCCGTCGCGGCACTGGACCAGAGCCTGGAGACGAGCAGCCGCAATGCGCTGCAGAACGACTTCGCCGCCCTGCGTGACCAGATTTCCACGATCGCTGCCAATGCCGAGTTCAACGGCTTCAACATGCTGGACGGCTCGTCGAGCTCAATCGCCGTGCTGGCCAACCCGGATGGCGACACCATCACCGTCACCGCGCAGAACATGACGACCGGTACTGCCGGCCTGGCCCTGTCCGCCCTGTCCCTGTCCACGGCAACGAACGCGGCCGCTGCCCGCTCCGCGGTGGACGCGGCGAACGGCACCGC
>CAJYBQ010000077.1 GCA_913064755.1 uncultured Alphaproteobacteria bacterium | reverse complement strand
CGACCACCATCTTCCACTCTTCCTTCGTGTAGCCATCCTCGTGAAACACGTCGATGTGCGGGATGACGTTGAAGGCGATCTGCTTGGTGAACTTCTGCGGCTCGGCCGGCTGGTTCACGAAGATGCCCTTGGTCTGGCTGAACAACTCGTCACTGCCCTCGCGTCCGGCGCCGGACGTGGACTGATAGGTCGAGACCACCCCCCTGCGGATGCGCGCGCGGTCGTGGATCGGCTTCAGCGCCACCACCAGCTGCGCCGTGGAGCAGTTCGGGTTGGCAATGATGTTGCGCTTCGTGTAGCCGGCCAGAGCCTCGGGGTTCACTTCGGGCACGATCAGCGGCACGTCCGGGTCCATGCGGAAGGCGGAGCTGTTGTCGATCACGACACAGCCCTGCGCGGCCGCCTGGGGCGCGTATTCCTTGGCGATCGCGCCGCCGGCGGAAAACAGTGCCATGTCGTAGCCCGTGAAGTCGAAATCATCGAGGGCTTTCGTTTTCAGGGTCTTGTCGCCGAACGTCACTTCCGTACCGAGCGAGCGACGGCTGGCAACAGCAGTCACTTCATCGGCGGGGAACATGCGTTCCTCCAGGATGTTCATCATTTCGCGGCCCACATTACCCGTGGCACCGACGACGGCGATGCGATAGCCCATCTCCCTCGTCCTTTCGATAGTTGGATAGGCCCCGCGCCCAATCGGCACGAAGTGGGCGGAGAGATACGCCCTGCCCCGGCAACAGGCAAGACCTGCGCTGCTGAAATATCCTCAGCCGCGCAATAGACGCCTTGCGGATACGGGCGCTAGCCGGCAGCGGAATGGGCGGCGAACCGACCCCGGATGCGGCGCAGAATCCAGCCGATGACCGGCAACCGCTCGTACATCTGCCCGGCCGCATCCCAGTAGTCGACGTGTTCGGACACCTTTCCCTCGTCATCGAAACGGATGATGCTGACCCCGGTCACCACCCATCTCTCGGCCCCCAGGGCGCGGACATGACCGCTCATGGTCCACTTCAGCCACCCGGTTTCCCCGTTCACCACGACCTCGTCCACCACCAGCCGGTAGTCGCGCACGTCACGCAGCATGGCGGTGAACAGCCGTCTCAGCCTGTCGTGACCGCGCAGGTCGCTGAACGGATCCTTGAAACGTGCATCCGACGCGAAGACATCCGGGATGCGGGCGATATCCGCCTCGGTCATGTCCTCGAAGAACGTGATGTAGCGCTCAAGTGGATCGCCTGGCGGTGACGCGGCGGACGAGGGGGAAATAGAGGGCATAGGGCAGGCACCTCACCAGTTTCATGAGTGTCGTGAATACGAACGGAAAGGAGACTTCGAAGCGACGCCCCAGAACACCGTCGACCAACCGCCTTGCCGCCTTGTCCACCGGCATCAGGAACGGCATGGGGAACGTGTTCCGGTCCGTCAGCGGTGTCTCGACGAAGCCCGGGTTGATGACACCGAAATGAACGCCGTGCGGCCGCAGTTCGGTATGGAAAGCCTCGGCCATGTTGATCAGCGCCGCCTTCGACGCGCCATAGGCGGCGGATTGCGGCAGGCCGCGATAACCGGCGACGGAGGCCACCACGAAGATGCGCCCGGCATTGCGCGCGATCATGCGCGGCAGCAACGGCTCCAGGCACCTGGCGGTTCCGACGACGTTGAGGTCGAATGTGGCCTTGATCGCCTCCGCACTGAATGTCTCCACCGTCAGCGGCTGAAAGCTTCCCGCATTCAGCACGGCAGTATCGATCGTGCCCAGGTCATCCTCGATGGCGGCCACGACGGCCGCGATGCCGGCGGCGTCCGTGATATCGCCGGGGAAGGCCGTGATGTCCCCCAGTTCGCCGGATGCTTCCGCCGCCAGGGTGGCCAGTTCATCCGCCCGGCGTGCCGTGGCGGCCACGCGATAGCCGCGCCGGGCAAACTCCAGCGCCGCAGCGCGCCCGATACCGGAGCTGGCCCCTGTAACCCAAACGATACCACTCATTGACGATACTCCGCTGTCTCGTTGGCGGCCCTGCATCGTTCGCAGCGATATTCAATCAACTCGCCGCCCTCCGTCAGGAACCGCAGTTTCACCCACCGACCTTCGCTGTCATACCAGACATCGACGTCCTGCAGGTCACCGGAGAAGAGATAGCGATCAGCGGCAATTTCGCCATGGGCCGTGGCGACCATTTCGCGTCCGACCAGTTCCATTTCCACATCGCCGATGCCGCCCGTCAGCGTGTTCAGGATACGGGTCTGGCCGATGACACCCGGGTGCCAGTGGTTAGACGGGTACAGCGGCCCCGCCAGGCGACGCAGACCACGGGTGCCTTCCACGACGACGTCCTGGCCGTAGCGTCGTGCGCTCACCGCCCCCTGCGTGCCATCGTCATCGACGGTCGCGTCCAGCGACAGCAGGGTCGCGCCCTGCCACGCCGCACTGGACTGGTACTCGAACAGGTAGGCGGTGATGCCGAGGAACCTGACCCGGGCCTGGAAATCGATCTCGACGTCCAGCCGGTCGCCGTCGCGGCGGAACTGGACCCGGTGGTCGCCGATCCGGTCGCCCTTGCGCCAGACACTGAAACGGATCTCCGGCCCGTAGGCGGTGAGCGGGTCGAAGGCACCTTCCACGGGCTGTCCCAGCACCGGCGACAGCCCGCCGGGAACGGCCAGCGTGGTCACGAGTGCGACACCTGCGGCGCCAATCGTCTTGCGAAATCTGTTCATTGTCGCTCTGTTGCGTTTCAGACTGTTGGACAGGCTACGCCGCTGCATGCGCACCGGATCATCACCAGCGCCGCAATCATTGCCCCTTCAGCCGGGGCGAGAGAGAAAATGACCTATCTACTGATCATCATCGGGGCCATCGTCCTGCTGTTCCTGGTCGGCCCGCGTGCCAGGGCGCGCGGCAGGCTGACCTACCGGGCCGGTGCGATCGGCAACGACCCGGATGCGGTACTTGCAGCCCGTGAAGCAGCCGTTCCGGGCATCCGCGACGGGATGCAGAAGCAGATCATCTGGCGTGACCCGGAACGGCGGGACAAGCGGCCCTGGGCGGTCGTCAACATCCACGGGTTCTCGGCCAGCAAGGAAGAACTGCGTCCCCTGCCCGACCTGGTCGCGGAGGGGCTGGACGCCAACCTGTTCTTCACCCGGCTGGCGGGGCACGGCAGATCGGCCGCCGCCATGGCAGAGCCCACGGCCGACGACTGGCTGGACGACATGGCAGAGGCGCTGGAGGTCGGTCGGTTGCTGGGCGACAGGGTGCTGGTCATCGGCATGTCCACCGGTGCCACGCTGGCCGCCTGGGCCGCTTTGCGCGATGACATGCGCGACGGCATGGACGCGATCGTCTTCATCTCGCCCAATTTCGAGGTGCGCGGCAACGGCACCCGCTACATGACCATGCCCTGGGCGCGGCAATTGCTGCGCCTGCTCGTCGGGTCGGTCAATCCGCTACGCACCGGCAATTCGGATTTCGGCAACGCCTGGAGCATCGGCTACCCGGCGGAGGCCTGGCTGCCCATGGCGGCAGCCGTGCGGTACCTGCAACACCTGCCAATGGCGCAGGCGCGGCAACCGGCCCTGTTCATTCATTCGCCCGCGGACAAGGTGATCAGCGTGCCCCACGTCAGGGCCGCGCACCGCGAATGGGGCGGCACGCCGAAGGCGTTGATAGAGGTGACGGACGCCGAGGACCCGATGCAGCACATCATCGCCGGGCAGATCATCAGCCCGACGCCGACCGAGCGCCTGTCGCGCCAGGTGATCGACTGGGTTCACGCGCTGCCGGGGAACTGACCGATCTGGCGAGAGATCTCGTCCGGGATCTGATGCGCGATCCAGTGATCGTTCTCGGGTTAGCGTTCGATCCGGATGTCGGGTCCGGCTTCGGCCATCCGGTCGATGCAGGCGGGCGCGAAATAGGGGTCGCCTTCGCCCCAGAGCACCAGCGTCGGCACGGAAACCTGCGTCTCGGCCACCGTCCGGGGCGCAGCGTCATCCCCGCTCGGCGGTCCGGACTTGTTGGCGCGGTAGAAGTTCAGCCCCGCTGTCAATGATCCGGGCGTCTGCCAATGCGCCATGTAGGCCGCGACATCGGCTTCCGTCAGGTGACCGGCCTTCAGCCCCGGTTCCAGGATGTTGGTGCGCAGTCCCGCGTAGTCATCGCGCGCGACCAGCGCCTCCGCCTGTTCCGACCGGAACGCCAGCATGTACTGGCTGCGGGTGACCTGCTCGCTGCCCGGCTGGTGCAGCAACTCGCTCATGATGCCCGGATGGGCGCAATTGACGATCACCAGTTTCTCGACCAGGTCGGGGCGGCGGATCGCCACCTCCCAGGCCATGAACCCGCCCCAGTCATGCCCGACCAGCACCACCCGCTCGCGACCGTAGGCGGTGATGATCCCGGCGACGTCGTCGACCAGGTTCCCGATCTCGTAGCTCGACACCTCCGCAGGCTGCTCGGTGCGGTTGATGCCTCGGCAGTCCGGTGCCACGCAGAGCCAATCGCCGGAAAGCGTCTCCAGCTGCTTGCGCCACGCGTACCAGAACTCAGGGAAACCATGCAGGAACAGGATCATCGGCGCCTGCGGGTCGCCCGCCTCAGCACAGTGGAAGCGCAGGCCGTTGGCCTGGATATCGACGTGGCGAATGGTCCGGTCGGTCATGGTGATCAGTCCTCCCGAAAGCGGCCATAGGCCTGCTGGCTGGCGATGATCACATGCGAGAGGCAGCCATTGAGACGATGATGATTCTCCGCCTCGTAGTCCTTCGAGGTGATGAACTCCCGAAAGGCCGCCTTGGAGGGGTATCGGACAAGTGCCACGAAATCCCAGTCACCGGCTTCCGCCGGTCCGAACGAAGCACCCTTGGCCTCCCCGGTCCAGATGATGCCCCCGCCAACGGCCCGGATCAGGTGGTTAACCCCCCTGGAATAGCGGACATAGGCATCCCAGCCGGAGCCATCGCCATCCAGCGACCTGTCGCGAAACTTCATCAGGTTGACCATGACCACCGGCGTGTCCTCCGGAATCCGGTCCAGTGTACCGTCGTGCAGTTCGTCGATTGCTGCCATCGTTTCCTCCCCTTCGCCAACCCGCGGCATCATTGCCGGGCATGTCCTGCGACCGGCAGGCTGATCCTCCCCGGCCCGGACAGCAACAGGGGCCGACCTTGCGGCCGACCCCTGATTACCTGTCGTCGAACGTCTGGATCGAGGATCAGTAGGCGATGTTCTCGCCGATCCGCGTCCAACGGCCACCCTGAACCTGCGACAGGAAGGATTCGTTGGAACCCTGACGCTTCTTGGGGCCGAAGCTCTGCACCGGGCCGCCGAAGATGTCGCGGTAGCCCTTGATCTTCTCGAAGCCGCCGATCATCGAATCCACGGTGAGGTCCTTGCCGGCATTCTGCAGTGCGATGACCGTCATGTCGGCAAAGATATAGCCGAGCTGTGCCGGGAAATCCGGGTCCTTCCCGAACTTCTCCTTGTAGGTGTTGTACCAGTTCTTCACCAGCGGATCGGGATTGTCGCCATAGGCCATCTGGAAGCCGGTCATGGCCATGTAGCCTTCGGAGATGCCGCCCTTGGCACCGGCGGTGTAGCCATTGTAGCTGGCAATGGAGCCGACGAAATCGACGTCCCAGCCCATGGAGCGTGCCGTGGCGTAGGGGATGATCGTGTCGGAGACGATCGTGCCCATGAAGACGACATCGCAACCGGCTTCACGCAGCTTGGTGATGGAAGCGGTGAAGTCCTTGTCCGTCGGCTTGTGCGCGGTTTCGGCGATCACCGACTGGCCCATGGCCTCGGCCTGGTCCTTGGCACCGAACTCGATCTCGCGACCGAAATCCGTGTCCTGGTACATGGTGCACGGCTTGGTCTTGCCCTTGGTTTCCGCGAACAGCTTGTAGGCCGCGCGGATCTGATCGTAGTAGGTCGAGCCGCCGGCAAACTTCAGCTTGTGGAACGGTTCGAACATCTGCCGCGCGGACGAGAACGGGAACAGGTTCGGAATGCCCGCAGCCAGCTGACGCGGCAGAACCGCGTTGTTCATCGGGGTGCCGAGCGCGGACAGCATGGTGAACACGCGGTCACGATTGATCAGCTTGTTGCCGGCCTGAACCGCCTTGGGCACCTGGTATTCATTGTCTTCGACGACCAGGCGGATCTGGCGCCCGTGAATGCCGCCATCGGCATTCACCGCGTCGAACCGCTGGCGCATGCCTTCCACTGACGGCACGCCCCAGACCGCGACGGGGCCTGACAGGGCGGTATGCACGCCGATCAGGATTTCCTTGTCGGTGACGCCGCGTTCGGCCTGCGCGGCCCCCGCGATCATGGTAGCCGCCGCCGCAATCGCGGCCAGGCCAAGAAGCTTCTTCTTCATTCGATCCTCCCTGTTTTCGGCCCCGGTTGCTTCAGGGCCGTTCCGTTTCGTGAAGTCTATCAGAATTCCTTGTCAGACAAAGCATTTCACCAGATCGGGGCC
Organism: uncultured Alphaproteobacteria bacterium; assembly: GCA_913064755.1. Lineage (GTDB taxonomy): Bacteria > Pseudomonadota > Alphaproteobacteria > Minwuiales > Minwuiaceae > Minwuia. The sequence continues at coordinate 3,455 of CAJYBQ010000077.1, read as the reverse complement.
AGAATCAGGCCGCTTCCGAATACATGCTGTCGATCAGGCCCTCGTACTTCTTTTCGACGAACTTCCGCTTCAGCTTCATTGTCGGCGTGACCTCGTCATCTTCCGGATCAAGCTGCTTGTCGATCACGCGCAACTTCTTGATTGTCTCGACGCGGGCAAACTTGACATTGACCCGCTCGATTTCCTCCGCCACCAGTTCGACGACTTCCGGCGCCCGTGACAGGGACGCGAAGCTGGTGAAGGCGATGTTCCGTTCCTGGGCGAACTTCTCCACCATCTCCTGGTCGATCATGACCAGCGCGGTCAGGAACTTGCGGCGATCGCCGATGACCACGGCATCGGACACGTAGGGGGAGAACTTCAACTCGTTCTCGATCTCCGACGGGGTGATGTTCTTGCCACCGGCGGTGATGATGATGTCCTTCATCCGGTCGGTGATCTTCACGTAGCCCTGGTTGTCGATGGCACCGATATCGCCCGTGTGCAGCCAACCATCGACAACGGTCTCCGCCGTCTTCTCCGGCTGGTTCAGGTATCCCATGAAGATGTGGCGGCCGCGCAGCAGTATCTCCCCTTCGGGCGACAGCTTGCATTCCGCATAGGGCACGCACTTGCCGACGGAACCGAGCTTGATGTCGCCCGGCAGGTTGGTTGTCGCCAGCCCGGTGTTCTCCGTCTGGCCGTAGAGTTCCAGCATCTCGATGCCCAGCGCCATGTACCAGCGGATCAGCTGCGGCGAGATGGGCGCCGCGCCCGTGCCGACCCAGTCGACACGCGACAGTCCCAGCACGTTGCGGATGTTGCGCAGTACCAGGAATCGCCCGATGCGGAACTTCAGCAGTTCCAGGGCCGTCGGCTCCTGCCCTTCCAGTTTCTTGTCCGCCACCGCGAACCCCCAGTCGATCGCGGTCTTGTACGCGAACTGCTGCAGCTTCGTGGCGTCACGCACCGCGATGTTGATCTGGGAATAGAGTTTCTCCCATATCCGCGGCACGGCGAAGAAGGTGGTCGGCTGGATTTCCTGGATGTTCTCGAACACCGTTTCCGGGTTCTCGATGAAGTTCGCGATATTTCCGGAATAGAACGCGAAATAGGTCAGCGTCCGTTCGGCCACGTGACACAGCGGCAGGAAGGACACCCGCTCGCCCCCGGATTCCTGCGGCAGGATCTCCGTCCCGTTGGCCATCTGGAAACACAGGTTGTCGTGGCTGATCATGGCCCCCTTCGGCGGCCCCGTGGTTCCGGAGGTATAGACGAGGATCGCCAGGTCGGACGGTTCCGCGACCTCGATCAACTGCTCCCACCGGCCCGGATTGGCCGCGGAATGCGCTTCGCCTTCGGCGCAGAAATCCGCGAAGCTCGACACCATGGGATCGGCGAAGTTCGCCAGGCCTTCCATGTCGAAGACCACGATGCGTTCCAGCTTCGGGCACTGGTCCCGAACGCTCATCATCTTGTCGAGTTGTTCCTCGTCCTCGACGAAGATCACGCGCGCACCGGAATCGTTCAACAGGTACTCGACCTGCGCCGCGGCATCGGTCGGATAGATGCCCGCGCAAACGGCGCCGATACCCTGGATGCCCATGTCGCAGAACATCCATTCAGGCAGGGTGTTCGACAGCACCGCCGCGACGTCGCCCTTTGCCAGGCCCATCTGGTCCAGGCCCATGCCGACCCTGCGGGCCGCGTCGCCGAACTGCCGCCAGGTGATGGCCTTCCAGATGCCGTGATCCTTCTTTCGCATGGCGATGCGATCGGCCCAGTCGGTGGCCCGGTGCCAGAACATCTTCGAGACCGTGGGAGAATCGGGATCATCGCGAATGATCAGTTCCCGGCCATCCTCGGCCTTCATTCGGGTCTCTATCAGCCTTGCGGTCGTCATCTGCTCCGCCTCTCCGTTTGAGCAACAAGGTCCGTCGGGATGCGTCGATCCGCATCCAGCGCCGACCTAGCGCCAGAGCTTCTTCTTCTTCCATCGACGTTCGGCACGGGCACCTTCGTCCTTCACGCCCAGATAGAATTCCTGGATATCCTCGCGCTGCACCAGCTTCTCGCAGGGGTCTTCCATCACGATCCGACCGACCTCCAGCACGTAGCCGAAATCCGCGGTCTTCAGCGCCATGTTGGCGTTCTGCTCCACCAGCAGCATGGTCATTCCGCGTTCCTTGTTCAGGCGCACGATGATCTCGAAGATCTCCTTCACCAGTCGCGGGCTGAGACCAAGCGACGGTTCGTCCAGCAACATCACCTTCGGCCGTGACATCAGGGCCCGGCTGATCGCCAGCATCTGCTGTTCGCCGCCGGAAAGCTGGCCGGCCGGCTGTTCACGCCGCTCCTTCAGGACGGGGAAGTAGTTGAACACCATGTCGACATCCTCGGCCACGCCCTTGGCGTCCTTGCGGATGAAGGCGCCCATGCGCAGGTTTTCCTGCACCGACAGGAACGGAAAGACCTCCCGCCCTTCCGGCACATGGCTGATGCCGCGCCGCATCACCCAGTCGGGTTCGCGCGACGTGATGTTCTCCCCCTCGAACGTCACCTGTCCCTTGCGGGGGTTCATGACGCCGGAGATGGCTTTCAGAATCGTGGTCTTGCCGGCACCGTTGGAGCCGAGCACGGTCACGATATCCCCTTCGTTCACGTCGATGCTGACGCCGCGGATGGCCTGGATCGGGCCGTAGTAGGCCTCGACATTGGACATTCTCAGGATCGGTTCACTCACCGTTCAGCCCCCCAGGTACGCACGAATGACTTCTTCGTTCGACTGCACCTCTGACGGGGTACCCAGCGTCAGCACGCGGCCGTAGTTCAGTGCAAGAACCCTGTCGGAAACCCGGTTCACCAGGCTCATGTCGTGCTCGACCATCAGCACCGTGATCCCCAGCAGGTCCCGGATATCCTTGATCCAGAACGCCATGTCGCCGGTTTCCTCGACATTCAGCCCCGAAGACGGCTCATCGAGCAGCAACAGCTTGGGTTCCGTGCACAGCGCCCGCCCCAGTTCGACGACCTTGCGCACGCCGTAGGGCAGGTTGGCGATGCGCTGGTCGCGGTAACGCGCCAGGTCCAGGAAATCGATCACCTTCTCCACCTCTTCGCGATGCGCCAGTTCGGCCCGTCGCGTCGACGGCAGGAAGAAGATGTTGGCCAGCAGGTTGCCGCTGCGGTGGGCATGCCGCCCGATCAGCAGGTTCTGCAGCACGCTCGCCTGCTCGAACAGTTCGATGTTCTGGAACGTCCGGGCAATGCCCCGCCCCGCGATCAGGTGCGGTGCGATATTGGTGATGTCCTCGTCTTCCAGGATCAACCGCCCCTCGGTCGGTTCGTAGATCCGACTGATCAGGTTGAAGATCGTTGTCTTGCCCGCACCGTTCGGGCCGATGAGCGTGACGATCCCGCCCTTCGCGACCTCGAAGTCGACGCCACCCCCGGCCTTCACGCCGCCAAACTGGATC
>CAJYBQ010000076.1 GCA_913064755.1 uncultured Alphaproteobacteria bacterium | reverse complement strand
CGTACATGGAATCGCCCGGCCCTCCCTGCTCGCAGACCACCTGCCCGGCAGGGAAGGTCAGCCGCTCCGAGGTAAAGGCCAGCAGCTTCAGCTTCGACTGTTCCACCTTCTGGAACATCGGGATCTGACGCAGCAGTTCGACTTCTTCGTTGAGACTCACGGCGGTATTCTCCCCTACGCGGCTTCGGCGGCGATCAGTTCGGAAAGCACGGTGCCTTCCTTGTTCAGTTCAGCAAAGCTGCCGCTTTCGACAATTCGGCCACCCTTCATGACCAGGACATGATCGAACCGTTCCGCCATGGCGGGGCGGTGCACGCCCCAGATGATGGACCGGCCATCGAAGGATTCCAGCAGGCCATCCAGAATGCGCGCCTGGCTGCTGGTGTCCAGTGCCGCTGTCGCCTCTGTCAGGATCAGCACGTCCGGCCGTTTCACGACCGCACGGGCGAGTGCCAGTTTCTGGCGCTGCGCACCGGTCAGGCGGGAACCGCCGATGCCGACATCGAATTCCAGGCCGACCTCGGAAACGGTCTCGATGATACCGAGATCCGACATCACCTCGCGCATCAGGGCGCCGACGCGGTCCTGTGCCTGGGCCTGCCCGTAGGCGATCTTGCCGAACAGGATGTTGTCCTGGATGTTCGCCGCGGCGTTGTACTGGTCGGGGTCGAAGAACGCGACCGCGCCCTTCAGGTCATCGGGCAGGTTCTCCGCAAACGCCTTGCGGGCTTCCAGTACGCGCTGCTTGACGTCTTCGTCGATGATGCCGAGACGATGCCGGGCGGAGATCAGCTTGAACGGCAGCGACATCAGTCGCAGCTGCTCATGCGGTTTCAGGGTGTCCAGCTGTTCCTTGGTATATTGCGCCAGCAGACCCTGCAGTTCCGGCAGGTCGTCCGCGGACACGAAGCTGAACTGCTGGAACAGCTCGTGATCCGGCGGCAGGTCCGAGAACAGTTCCACCATGGTTGCGGCGGCCTGGTAACCCATGCTGACCATCTGGGCGGTCATCCCCACCTTCTCCAGCACCTCCTGGATGTAGGGGTGTTCCGCCAGGCGGTCGAGGTCGAAGGTGTCACCCACCGGCGTGCCGAACAGCAGGTTCTCTGCCAGGGAGGCATTGCCGTTGTAGGCCTGCGGATCCAGACGCTCGATCAGGACGGCAAGCGACGGATCGGTCAGGCGTTCGTCCAGTGCCTTGCGGACCTTCAGCACGCCTTCGGCAATGTCCGCGCGGGTTTCCGGATTGATCCGGCCGCGCAGCCCGAACTGGTAGACGTCCTCGTCCAGCCCGACGATCTTCAGCGCCTCGATACCGGCGTGGCGCAGGCCGGCCAGGTCGGTGACCCCGGCGGCCTCGTAATCCACCCAGTCGGCACCCAGGTCGTATTCCAGGTTGCCGGAGGCCAGTGCCTCGGAAACGTAGCTGTCACGTTCCTTCTTCCGGTCGCCCTCGTAGGTGGCTTCCTTCAGGGGGCGATGCTTCAGGCCGTAGAACAGGTTCTCGCCCAGGGACTTGTTGAACACGAACGGCGCATTGTCGACGAACGATATCCGGCGACCGGTCACCGCTTCCGGCAACTGGTTCAGCATGTAGCTGCCATAGGCCACGGTGCCACGGTCCGGTTCGATCAGGCGCGCGAGCACTTCCGACAGCCCGTCACGACCTGAACCACCGCCGCCCACCAGGGCCACCTGCTGGTCCAGGCCAAGCGTGAAGCTGACCGAGTCGAGAATTCTGTTGTTCTGGTCGTCGGTCAGGGTAACGCCGCTTGCCTTCACCTCGCCTTCGAACTTCACCGGGCTTTCCGGTTCGCTCATCAGGCGCTCTTCCTCGAACAGGCCGGCAGGCGCGAACTGTTCCACCACCTGTTCGTACTTGATGCGGGCATCGGCCTGGCGCTGGTAGTAGCCCAGCAGTTCCTTCCACGGTGCACCGATTTCCTTGTGGGCACTGATCGCGGCGAACAGGGTACCAAGGTCCAGTTCGCCCTTGATCACCAGGTAGCCACCGATGGAATAGAACATCACCGGGCCCAGCTGCTGGATGAAGTTGTTCACGAACTTGATGATGATCTTCCAGATGTAGATCTGCAGGCGGATGTAGTAGATGCCGTTCAGGCGATCGGAGAACGTGGCCAGTTCCAGGTTGGAACCGTCATGGGCGTGGATCTCGCTGATGCCGGTGACGCTCTCGCCGATCTTCTCCGACAGCTTGCGGACGCGCTTGACGCGCTCCTTGCCCAGCAGGTTCACCCGCTTCTGCAGCTTCGGGATGATGTAGAACTGGATCGGGTAGAGCGCGACCGCGGCCAGCGCCAGTTTCCAGTCTGCAATCAGCATGTAGCCCAGCGACATCAGCATGATGCCGCCCTGCATCACGGGCAGCGAGAAACACTCGCCGACGAACCCGCCCAGGGGCTCGACCTCGCCCGTGATCATGGAGATCACCTCGCCCTGGCTGGTCTTCTTGAACGTGGGCTTGGGGAACCGCAGGATGCGCTGGAACAGGGCATAGCGCAGGCGCCGCAGCATCCGTTCCGCGGTCACGCCGCGATAGACGTTCAAGGCATACTTGATGCCCTGAAGCAGGAGGATATTGGCCAGGAACAGCCCGACGAGCACGAACAGGAAGATGACCTGGTCGAACTCCGGACCGATATCGAACACGGCTTCGGGGAACTCGATGGATGTCTTTACCGACTTCTCGATCACCGAGCCATCGGCCTGCGTCACCTGCTCAGGAACCTTGCGGAAACCCTGGATGCCCTCGTTCACGATCTTCTCGACCAGCGTGTAGCCGAGCATCGTGAAAGGCATGTTGATCACGGCGAGCAACACCAGAGCGATCTGCTGACGGTAACTGTATTTCAGGATGAAACTGAAGACGTTCCGTTCCAAGCTGCTTCCCCCTCACGCTCGACGCATGGCGCGCGCCACCCCCTGGCCCGACGTCACGCTTAAGTATGCTTAAGCCATGAACCTTAGTGGAGCGCCGGGGCGGCGACAATCAACTTGGTTGGTATACCTGTCACGTTGGTGCGCGCAACGCCGGCCACCCGCGGCAGGCGGAACCGGTTCCCGATTCCACTGCGTCAATCGGGCGGGAATCCGCGTTTGCCGCAGCGTGGCAGTTCTGCCATAGTCCCGCGCAACAGTAGCCGGAACAAACGGCGCAATGGGGAATAGAATGGCGAACGGAAAAGGTTCGCGTGTCCTTATATACAGCCACGACACATTCGGGCTGGGACACCTTCGGCGTTGCCGGGCAATTGCCCATTCGCTGGTCGAGAACAACAAGAACCTCTCGGTGCTGATCCTTTCCGGGTCGCCGATCATAGGAAGCTTCGACTTTCGTGCGCGCGTCGACTTCGTGCGGGTTCCGGGGGTCATCAAGCTGCGGAACGGCGAATACACTTCCCTGAACCTGCACCTGGATATCGAGGACATGCTGGCGCTGCGTGCGTCCATCATCCAGCACACGGCCGAGAGTTTCGACCCCGACATCTTCATCGTGGACAAGGAACCGCTGGGCCTGCGTGGCGAAGTCATGCCCACGCTGGAAATGCTCAAGAAACGCGGCACCCGCCTGGTGCTGGGCCTGCGCGACGTGATGGACGAGCCGAAACTGCTGGTGCCGGAATGGCAGCGCAAGAACGTGCTGCCCGCGCTGGAAAACCTCTACGACGACATCTGGGTCTACGGTCTGCCGCAGATATGCAATCCGCTCGAGGGACTGGATATCCCCGAAAGCGTGCTGCGCAAGATGGTCTATACCGGCTACCTGCCCCGGCGGCCGAGCACCGCGCCGAGCGTCACCATGCCGGAGATCACCAACCGGCCGTTCCTGCTGGTCACCACCGGCGGCGGCGGTGACGGCGATGCGCTGATCGACTGGGTCCTGCGCGCCTATGAAACCGACCCGCTGCTGCCCTACCCGGCGCTGCTGGCGCTCGGCCCGTTCATGGCACCGGAACTGCAGGCGGGTTTCCACGAACGCGTCGCCAAGCTCGATCGTGTGGAAGCCATCACCTTCGACCCGCATTTCGAGAACCTGATGGCCCGCGCTGCCGGCGTCGTGGCCCTGGGCGGCTACACCACGTTCTGCGATGTGCTGTCGCTCGACAACCGTGCGACCATCGTCCCGCGCAGCGTCCCGCGCATGGAACAGACGATCCGGGCCGAGCGGGCGCAGGCCCTGGGCCTGGTGCAGATGACACCGCTGGATGGGGAACGTGATCCGGAGGTCATGGCAGCCGCCATCCGCGCCCTGCCCCGGCAGAAGAAGCCGTCCGAGATCGTCGTGCCCGGCCTGCTGGAGGGGCTGACCAACGTCAACCGCCTGGCCGCGCCATGGCTGGAACGGGAAAAGGTCTACCGGTCCGAAACGGTGCGGAAGTTCATCTGACCCGGTCGCCGTCTTCCCCGGCGTATCGGTGACCATCGCAACGCCTGCGACGATGCTGCGCAAACTGTGAGGTCGCGGGCACCTTTTCGTTTCGCGTTCGAAAGACTAAATACCGCATCATGGCGATCAATGATTTCATCGAAGACCAGCAGTTCGTGCCCGTCACCGCGAGTGAACTGCTGACCGCGGAACAGGCCGAACGGTTCAACCGGGACGGCTTTGTCATCCTGAAGAACTGGATAGCGGCCGATCAGCTGGCCCGGGTCCGGCCGGATATCGAACGCCTGGTCGCCGAGAACCATCGCCGCCAGAAGGATATCCACACCAAGTCCGCTGCCGTCGACGAGCTGATGCAGTCCGACCGCATCAAGGGCGTCATCGAGGCCGCGAACGGGCCGTCCGAACTGTTGCAGAGCGTTGCCTTCACCAAGCTGCCGCACGAGGTCAGGACCAAGCACTGGCACCAGGATGGGGTCTACTGGGGGCGGAGCGATTCCCGCGTCTGCTGCGGCTTCGTGCCGATGACCGCGACCAGCGAGGACAATGGCTGCATCTGGATGGTCCCCGGCACGCACCTGCTGGGCCGCATGTTCCACGACGTGGCGACCGACGAGTTCGGCCTGGAGAACCTGCGCTGCGACATGAGCGCGTTCCGCGACCCGGTACCGCTGGTGCTGGAAGCGGGCGACGCGGTGCTGGCGCATACCTACACGGTCCACGCATCATTCCACAATCGCACCGATGAGCCACGTATCAGCCTCGGGTTCCATTTCCGCAATGTCGGGACGGAACTGCAGCTTCCGGCACCTTACCGGCGCGCGCAGGAACGTCGCCTGGGTCGCGACCCGGCCCGCGCTGCCTGAACGCAGAGACAGATCAAAACATGGCCAACCTGAACAAGTCACTGAAGAAGCTCGCGCTGCGTTATGGCTACGACTTCACGTTCCGCAAGCTGCCCCAGCACGGGCTGCGGAACCGCAAGATGAAGCTGCCCCGCGACATGGAGCCGATCTTCAGCGAGATTTTCGCGAAGGTCGGTGACCACACCCTGACCACGCCGGACTGCGTGCATGCGCTCTATGCCGCGACCAGGCATATCGTGGAACGCGACATTCCCGGCGATTTCGTCGAGTGCGGCGTCTGGCAGGGCGGCAGTGCGATGACCATGGCCCTTACCTTGCTGCACCTGGGCGTCACCGACCGCAACATCTACCTCTATGACACCTATACCGGCATGGTGAAGCCGGAAGAGATCGATGTGCGCCAGCGGGACGGCATGGAACAGATCAGCCGCTGGGAAATGCAGCAGCGCGATGACCACAACGAATGGTGCTACGCGCCGATCGACCAGGTGAAGGCCAACCTGGCAAGCACCGGCTACCCGGAAGATCGCCTGATCTACGTGAAGGGGGTGGTCGAGGAAACCATCCCCGACGTGGCCCCGGACAGGATCGCCATGCTGCGGCTGGACACCGACTGGTACCGGTCGACGCATCACGAGTTGACGCACCTGTATCCGCGCCTGTCCACCGGCGGGTTCCTGATCATCGACGACTACGGGGCCTATGCCGGCGCGCGGCAGGCAACGGACGAATATTTCGAGACGGAGGGCAATCGCCCCTACCTCAACCGCATCGACACGGCCGCCCGCATCGGCGTGAAACCGGCTTGAAGGGCCGGGTGGCATTCGTTCTGAAGGGCTACCCCCGGCTGTCGGAGACCTTCGTCGCGCAGGAAATCCTGGCGCTGGAACAACGCGGGCTGCCCATCGACATCTGGTCGCTGCGACACCCGACCGACGGCGCAAGCCATCCGGTACATGCGGAGATTTCCGCCCCGGTCACCTATCTGCCCGAATACCTGCGCGACGAGCCTGAACGGGTACGGGCCGCCTGGGCCACCTGCTGCACCTGGCCGACCTGGGCCGCGACCATTGCCCTGTTCGATGCCGACTACCGGCGTGACCCGACGGTCAACCGGGTACGGCGCTTCGGCCAGGCGGTGGTGCTGGCTGCCGAACTGCCCGCCGGCGTGACCCGCCTGCATGCCCATTTCCTGCACACCCCGGCATCCGTTACCCGCTATGCCGCGAAGCTGAAGCAGCTGCCGTGGAGCGTGTCGGCCCATGCGAAGGACATCTGGACCAGCCCCGAATGGGAAAAGCGGGAGAAGCTGGCCGACTGCGACTTCGCCGTCACCTGCACCGCGACCAATGCCGACCATCTTTCGGCCCTGGCCCCACCGGGGCGGGTCGAGCGGGTCTACCACGGCCTCGACCTCGGTCGCTTTCCACCGCCGCCCGTCCGTCAGGCAACCGGCACCGTGCCGACCATCCTCTCGGTCGGACGCGCGGTGACGAAGAAGGGCTATCCGGTGCTGCTGGACGCGCTGGCGCGGCTGACCGTGCCCTGGCGGTTCGTCCATGTCGGTGGCGGGGAGCAGATGGACGCGCTGCGCCGACAGGCCCACGACCTCGGCATCGCCGACCGGATCGACTGGCGCGGGCCGCAGCCGCAGCAGGCCGTCATCGCCGCCTGTCGGCAGGCCGACCTGTTCGTGCTGGCGAGCCGCATTGCCGATGACGGGGATCGCGATGGCCTGCCCAACGTGCTGGTCGAAGCCCAGAGCCAGAACCTGCCCGTGGTCGCCACCAATGTGTCCGCCATCCCGGAACTGGTCCAGGACGGCGTCAACGGCCTGCTGGTGCCACCGGACGATGCGACGGCCATGGCGGATGCCCTGCAGATCATGTTGAGCGACGCGGCCATGCGACGCGACATGGGAGCAGCCGGTGCACGGCGGGTGCGGACCGAGTTCGATCTGGACAACTGCATCGACCGGCTGGCCGGGAAATTACGAGGGGAGAATGCGGGATTAAACTCTTCTGCTGCGGCTACGGCTTCTCGGCCCGCGCCCGGGCGCCGCTGCGGGTCGCGCGCGGTGCGACGATCGTGGCAACGCAGCGCCGCGCCGATCCCCTGCCCGAAAAGGTGACTGCCGTACCGTTCGACGGCTCGGCACCGCTGCCCGAAGGTGCGCTGGACGGTGTCACGCATATCGTCTCCTCCATCCCGCCCGACGATGCAGGTGACCCGGTCATCCGCCATGCGGCGCACCAGATCCGCGACTGCACCAGCCTGCAGTGGGTCGCCTACCTGTCCACGACAGGCGTCTACGGTGATCGACAGGGCGGCTGGGTCGACGAAACCGGGGCATTGAAGCCCGCCGGCGCCCGTGGCGAGCGTCGGGTCCTGGCGGAGAGCCAGTGGCTGGACCTGCAGAACCGGGTGTCGGCAGCGGTGCAGATATTCCGCCTTGCCGGGATCTACGGGCCGGGCCGCAATGGCTTCACCGCCCTGCGCAACGGCACGGCGCGCCGGGTGGTAAAGCCGGGCCAGGTATTTTCCCGCATTCACGTATCGGACATTGCCGCGACGCTGCTGGCCTCCATCGACCGGCCCCGCCGTGGCGGCATCTACAACGTCTGCGACAACGAACCCGCCCCGCCGCAGGACGTGGTTGCCTTCGCTGCCGAACTGCTGGGCCTGCCCGTGCCACCGGACATCCCCTTCGCGGATGCGGACCTGAGCCCCATGGGTCGCAGTTTCTATGGCGAGAGCAAGCGGGTCAGCAATGACCTGATCAAGTCGGAACTCGGCGTCCGGCTGCGCTATCCCGACTATCGAACCGGGCTGAAGGCGATCCTGGCCGGGGAGGCCTGAGCGGTCGCGAAAGCCTCTGCCGTCAGGCGCGCGCCGGTGCCGCCGCGGCGATGGCGAGGAAGTCCGCCGCCTTCAGGCTGGCACCACCGACCAGCGCCCCGTCGACACCGTCAAGCGCCAGCAGTTCCGCGGCATTGCCCGGCTTCACGGAACCGCCGTAGAGAATGCGCAGGTTATCGGTGGCGTCCATCCGGTCCGCGGCAGTGGCCCGGATAGCCGCATGGGCCTCGACGATATCATCGGTGGACGGGGTAAGGCCGGTGCCGATGGCCCAGACAGGTTCATAGGCAATCACGGTATTCTTCACCGTCGCCCCTTCGGGCAGGGAGCCGGCTACCTGGCGCGCCAGCACGGCAAGGGTCTCGCCCCCGCGCCGCTCCGCCTCGGTCTCTCCGACGCAGACAATGGCAACCAGCCCGGCACGCAGCGCGGCCTCTGCCTTCGCCTTCACCATGGCATCGCTTTCGCCGTGGTCGGTGCGGCGTTCCGAATGGCCGACAATCACGTGGCTGCCGCCAAGGTCGGCGATCATCTCCGCCGACACATCCCCCGTGTGCGCACCGTTCACTTCCGCGTGGCAATCCTGCCCGCCCACGGCGACCCGATCCGCGATCCCGCGTTCGAACAGCTTGATCCGCAGGGGGTGGATCAGCGTCGTTGGCGGCGCGATCATCAACAGCACATGCGCGACCTCGGCCACGCCGTCGGCCAGCGCTGCCGCTTCCCGCGTCGCGTCGCCGGTCAGTCCATTCATCTTCCAGTTTCCGGCGATCAGTACCTTGTTCATGCGTTCCCTCGCGTCATGCAGCCAACGTGTTCGCCGCAGCATCGACTGTCCGCGCGGCCAAGCCAACCGATTCGCCCGACACGGACGCAGGAAAAAGCACCGTTTGCGGTGGTTGCGCCGGTTGCAGTCGCGCAGGTGCATGCGTAATGTCCGCGATCCTCAATTCACGAACGGCAGCAGCAGATCATGATCAGCAATATGGGCAAGGGCGCGGGCAAGTGGGTCATTCGGATCCTTCTCATCCTGCTCGTCATCAGCTTCGCGTTCTGGGGCGTCAGCGACTATCTCACCGGGCCGGTGAATCCGCCGGTGGCGGAAGTCGGCGGTTCGGAGATCGACTCCTATTCGTTCCAGCGCGAGGCGACGCGTCGCCTGCGCCTGCTGCAGCAACAGCAGAACATGGTGCTGCAGCCCAGCGAAGCCCTCAGCCTGGGCGTCTATGACCAGGTCCTGACGTCGCTGATCGACCGCCGGACCCTGGACCTGCGCGCCGCGGAACTGGGCCTTGCCGTGCCGGACAGCGCCGTGAACACCGCCGCCCACGACAACCCCAGCTTCCAGAACCAGCTGGGCGAATATGATCCGGTCCGCTTCGAGCAGGCGATCCGCTATCTCGGCTATTCCTCGCCGAACGCCTTTGCCGAGGACCTGCGCGGTGACCTGCTGCGTCGCCAGATCCAGGCCTCCGTCACCGCGGGCATGGACATCGGCGTCAATGCCTTCGCCAAGGCCCTGTTCACGTTCGAGAACGAAGCCCGGACCTTCGAATACCTCACGATCCCGAACTCGGCGCTGGCCGCCACCGAACCGCCGTCGGAAGCCGATCTTCGCGCCTATCACGAGGGGCACCCGGAACTGTTCTCCACGCCCGAACGCAGGCGCTTCCTGCTGATCGACCTGTCGCCCGAGACCCTGGCGGCGGAAATCGACGTGCCGGAATCGGAAGTCGCACAGATCTACGCGGATCAGCTGGCCAGCTTTACCGTGCCCGCCACGCGGGAGGCCGAGCAGGCCATCTTCTCCGACGAGGATTCCGCGAATGCCGCGCTCGCCAAGGTGAACGAGGGCCAGGCATTCG
>CAJYBQ010000075.1 GCA_913064755.1 uncultured Alphaproteobacteria bacterium | reverse complement strand
AACGGGGAAGACCTGCGAAACGGAGGCGACAACGCGTTCAACGACCGGACCTGGCAGATCGACGTCACCACGAAGGAGTTCTGCGAGACCGGCCACGACGACACCATCAACGGTGGCGAGGGCAATGACGAGATCTCCGGCAACGAGGGCGATGATTCCCTGACCGGCGACTCTGGCTGCGACACGCTGCTGGGCGGTGAAGGCAACGACATCCTGGCGGGCAACTTCGGCTCCGACGTCATGGACGGTGGTGACGGCATCGACACGGCCGACTATGCGGCGGCCCAGGGCACGGTGCTGGCCAGCCTGAACCACGGCATTGCCGAAAAGGACGGCGATGGCTGGATCGACAGCCTGGAGAACATCGAGAACCTGACCGGTTCGGACCACAATGACTCCCTGCTGGGCGATGACGGCGCCAACGTCATCCTGGGCGGTGACGGCAACGACACCATCGACGGTTTCGGTGGCGAGGACACGCTGGACGGCGGCGCGGGCGACAACACGGTTTCGTTCGCCAGCGCGGACGGCGGGGTGCTGATCGCGCTGCAGAACGAACTGGCGCTGGACGCGAACGGCCTCGACATCGCGCTGACCGGCTTCAACAGCGCCATCGGCTCCGACTTCGACGACCGGATCACCGGCAATGATGGCGAGAACACGCTGATCGGTGGCGGCGGCAACGACGATGTTCGCGGCAATGACGGCGCGGACCTGATCTTCGGTGATGGTGTCACCCGGAGCCACGGCGATACCGATACCTTGATCGTGCACGCCCACGGCTCCCCACTGGACGGCGTCTTCCCGATCATGGAAGTCTCGGTCGGCGGCGTGGTGGTCGGCACCGCGCAGGTGACCCAGTCCCTCAGCCCCTACGATTTCGACATCTCCGGCCTCACCGAGGCGGAGCGCGCCGGTGAGGTGAAGATCAGCTTCCTGAACGACGCCACCGACGGCGGTGATTGCGACAATTCCTTCGGTCCCGACGGAAACGAGGACCGGAACCTGTTCGTGGAAGCGATCGAGTTCAACGGCGCGATGACCGATGCGGCGGCGGGCGAACTGTCCTTCGAACCGGACCGTTTCGTCAGCTACCAGAGCGGTGGTGCCAATTTCGACGTCGAGGACATCAAGGAAGAGATCAACGATTCCGGTGACAACCGGCCGAACGGCGGCAACGTCTACACCGGCTTCGTGGTCTTCACGGGCCTGCCGGCGATTGTTCCCTTCGATGGCTCGAACTCCGATTTCATCATCGGCAACAATGGCAACGACACGCAGTACGGCGGCTTCGATGCCGACACGGTGTTCGGCGGCCAGGGCGATGACCTGCTCTACGGTGGCGACGGCGACGACCTTGTCTGTGCCTTCGAGGATGATGACACCGTATTCGGCGGTGCCGGCAACGACTTCGTCGAGGGCAACGACGGCAACGACACGGTGCATGGCGACGACGGCAACGACAGGGTGGCCGGCAACGCGGGCATCGACATCGTGTTCGGTGACGACGGCGATGACGATGTCGACGGCGGTTCCGGCGACGACCAGGTCTTCGGTGGCCTGGGTGCCGATTCCGTCGGCGGCGGTGAAGGCAACGACCAGGTCTTCGGCGACGAAGGCGACGACACGGTGCGCGGCAATGCCGGCGATGACACGCTGCATGGTGGCGACGGTGCCGACTCCATCCTTGGCGAAGCAGGCAATGACACGGGCTTCGGCGGTGACGGCAACGACACGCTGAAGGGCGGTCTCGGCAACGACAGCCTGTCGGGCGACGCCGGTGCCGACTTCCTGGACGGTGAAGCCGGTGCTGACGAACTGGACGGTGGTGACGGTTCCGATACGCTGCGCGGCGGTGACGACAACGACGTCCTGTCGGGTGGCCTCGGCACGGATATCGTGAAGGGTGATGCCGGCGACGACGATGTCGATGGCGGCGACGGCGATGACCAGGTCGAAGGTGGTGCCGGCAACGACACCGTGCGCGGCGGTGCCGGCGTCGACAAGGTGTCCGGCCAGGACGGCGACGACCTCGTCGACGGCGGCGAAGGCAACGACACGGTGCGCGGCAACGCGGGCAACGACACCCTGCTGGGTGGCCTTGGGGCCGACTTCATGGAAGGCGGAACCGAGGACGACCGGGTTTCCGGCGGCGACGGCAATGACACCCTGCGCGGTGATGCCGGCCGGGACGAGCTGTTCGGTGACGCGGGCGAGGACGTGCTGCGTGGCGGTGCCGGTGACGACACCATGCACGGCGGGCTGGATTCCGACTTCATGGTCTCCGACATCGGCAACGACGTGCTGTTCGGCGATGAAGGTGCCGACAGCCTGCGCGGTGGCGACGGCGAGGATACGCTGCACGGTGGCGAAGGTGACGACAACCTGCGCGGCAACCTCGGCAACGACGAACTGAACGGCGGCGACGGCAACGACTTCATGGACGGCGAGGATGGCGACGACGTGCTGTTCGGCGGCCTGGGTGACGATGTGCTGCGCGGCAACGACGGCGAGGACACCATCGAAGGCGGCGATGGGGATGACCAGCTTCGCGGCGGTCTGAACGGTGACAGCCTTTCCGGTGGTGCCGGTAACGACTTCATCAATGCCGATGGCGGCAAGGACTTCGTGGACGGCGGCGCGGGTGACGACAACCTGTTCGGTGCCGGCGGCGATGACACCATCCTCGGCGGTGACGGCAACGACCGGGTGCGTGGCCAGGATGGCGCCGACAGCCTCGACGGCGGTGCCGGTGATGACTTCATGACCGGTGACAACGGCGATGACTTCATGACCGGTGGCGATGGCAATGACGACCTGCGTGGCAATGTCGGCTTCGACACGCTGTTCGGCGGCAACGGCTCCGACACCCTGATTGGCGGCACGGGTCAGAAGGATACCTACCTGTTCGGTCGCCGCACGGACCTGGAAGCCAACGATGACACGATCATCGACAGTGGCGCAGGCAACACGCTGAACATCTTCGGTACTTCCAGCCTGGCGGAACTGAGCTTCACGGATCTCGGCGGCGGCAATGTCCAGGTCGCTTTCCTGGACGGATCGGGTTCCATCAGCTTCGATGCCGATGCGGTGACGGAACTGAACCTGCTCGATACGCTGGGCGGAACGGTGACGACGGCCACATCGCTGGTGAATAACGGTGTCGCCGGCATCAACCTGCTGGATGATCAGGACAACCTGTTGTTTACGATCTGATCGATATTATGTGCAGGGTGGTGGTATGATGTCGCCGTCCTGCATCGGCAGGGCCGACACAGGACCAGCAGATTGGCGTGACCCGCCCAACTGAACGCAGGAGGGATCGAGAAGTGACCGACCAGAACACTCAGGACCTGCAGTCGCAGGCCGACGCGAAACGTGCGGCGCGCCGTACCGCGCTGGCCCGTCTGGGCCTTGGCGCGGCGGCGGTCTATCTCGCACCGACGGTGACCCGCCTGGACAGCGCCCGGGCGGCCTTCCCCAGCAATTGCGCCGGTGGTGGCGGGAATCCCCCGCCCTCCAGTGGTGGCGGTGGTGGCGGCGGGTGCCAGTAGGCACCGATCGTCGACGCGGGACTTCCCTGCCTGCCGGTATTCACATGGAAACGACCAGGCGCTGACACCGGATCTCGGCGTCAGGATGCTTGGCCGGAATGCCGGTGTTTTCGCTCCGAAAGCCGAACCGGCAGCCTCAGTGGCGCTTGCCGTCGAAATTCGCCGGGCGCTTGTTGACGAAGGCGTCGATGCCTTCCTTGCCATCCGGGCGGCGCATGGCTTCGGCGATGCCGGTCGTTTCCCGTTCCATCTGGCTCTCCAGCGATTCATTCATGCTTTCGAGGATCAGGCGCTTGACCGTGCCGTAGGAAGCCGTTGGCCCCTTGGCCAGCGAGGCGGCCATTTCCATGGCCTTTTCCAGCAGTTGCTCGTCCGGGTGGACATAGTCCACCAGGCCCCAGTCGCGGGCTTCTTCCGCGTCGAGCAGGCGGTTGGTCAGCATCAGGTCCAGTGCCCGCTTGGTGCCCACCCGCCGGGGCAGGAAATAGGTGGATGAACCGTCGGGCGACACGCCCGCGCGGGTGTAGGCCATCGTGAACTTCGCCGAAGCAGCGGCCATGACGATGTCGCCCTGGATGGCGAAGCTGAACCCGGCACCGGCGGCGATGCCGTTCACGGCGCAGACCACCGGCGGGTCCATGCGATGCAACCTGGAAATGGCGCCATGCAGGTACAGCGTCATCCGCTTCACCTCTGCCGGCAGCGCGTCGCCCTTGGTCTGGAACTCCTTCAGATCGCCACCGGCGGAGAACATCTTGCCCTCGCCGGTGAAGACGGCGGCGCGGATGGACGGGTCCTCATCCATGCGGACGGCGACATCGAACAGTTCCTCCATCATGCCCATGTGCATGGCGTTGGCGGCCCTGGGCCGGTTCAGCTTGCAAACGGCAACACCGTCGGCGACGTCGAATGTCAGAAACGAATAGGTCATGGAAATACCCTCCCCGGGATTTCAGCGTGTCAGGCGATACCGTAGGCGACGGCCAGCAGGCCGATACCCAGGATGACGCGGTAGAAGACAAAGATGCCATATCCGGCGTGGCGCAACCAAGCCATCATCAGGGCAATGGCCGGCAAGGCCGTCAGGCAGGCGACGGCCATCGCGATGCCGACATTGGCGGTCAGTGTCGCATTGCCGCTTTCCACGATCTCCTTCACGGCATGGCCCCCGGACGCAAGGATTGCCGGGATCGACAGCAGCAGGGAGAACCGCGCGGCCTCGGCCCGTTCGAAGCCCAGCAGGCGTCCCGCCGTCATCGTGATGCCGGACCGGCTGGTGCCGGGGATCAGGGCCAGGATCTGGAAACAGCCGATGGCCAGTGCGCTTCCCGCCGTCAGGTGCTCGATCTTCCGCAAGGTCATGCCATAGAGGTCGGCAAGCCAGAGCAGCAGGCCGAAGCCCAGGGTTGCCCAGGCCACGACCTCGATGGACCGGAAGATGTCCGTGGCATCCAGGTAGACCAGCGTTGCCCCCGCCAGCACCAGCGGAACAGTCGCGATGCACAGCATCGCCAGCAACTTGCCGCCTTCCGATCGCCGGCCGCGCAGGGCCATGAACAACCCGCCGATCATGCGCCCGATGTCGCGCCAGCAATAGATCATGACGGCCACGAGGGTTCCCAGGTGAACCGCTGCATCCACCATCACCCCCTGGTCGGGCCAGCCCAGCAGGTTGGACGTCAGGTAGAGGTGCCCCGACGAGCTGATGGGCAGGAACTCGGTGACGCCCTGCACAATGGCGATGATGATCAGTTGCAGCAGGGTCATGTCCGTCACTCCGATGCTTGAATTGTTCGTGTAAGCTCTTATCAAGCGATTGCACAAGTCTCCTGAACGCCCTGCCAATCATCCGCTCGCAACGCATTTCGCCGGAAAGGCATCCGATTGACGCCGACACTGCTCCATTTTGCCCTCTCCCCGGCCTGTCGCGTGGTCCGGCTGGTGCTGGCGGAAAAGGGTATCGGCTTTCGGCTGGAACCGACGCGGTTCTGGGAACGGACCCCGGAGTTCCTGCGCCTCAATCCCGCGGGCACCCTGCCGGTGCTGAAGACCTCCGCCCAGGCAGCGGCCCTGTCGGACGTGCGCGCACTGGTCGAGTATCTGGAGGAAGCGGCACCGGAACCCGGATTGCTCGGTCCCGACCCGGAATCGCGGGCGGAGGTGCGCAGGCTGCTCGGCTGGTTCGTGGACAAGTTCGACCAGGAAGTCAGCGGCCCGCTGCTGCGGGAACGGGTCCTGCGGGGCCTGACGCGGGACGGCAGTCCCGACGCCGCCGCCATCCGTGCCGCCAAGTGGAACATGAAGGTGCACCTGGATTACGTCGGCCACCTGGCGATGCGGCGGCGCTGGCTGGGCGGGGACCGGTTGAGCGTGGCGGATCTCGCCGCCGCCGCCTACCTGTCGGTGCCCGACTATTTCGGCGATGTGCCGTGGGACCGCAACGACCACGCCCGCGACTGGTACAGCCGCATCAAGTCACGCCCCTGTTTCCGACCCCTGTTGCAGGACCGGATCGGGGGCTATCCGCCGCCCGCGCATTATGCCGACCTCGATTTCTGATCCCGCGCGGCAGCGCCTGAAGGATCGGATCATCGCCCGTTCGCTGGCGGTCGGGTTCGATGACATCGGTTTCATGGGGCCGGAGGGTATGGAAGTCCCGGCGGCGCGGCTGGATGAATTCCTTGCCCTCGGGCGACACGGGGACATGGGCTGGTTGCAGGATCGGTCGGCATGGCGCGGCGACCCGGCGACGCTGTGGCCAGAGGCACGCAGCATCATCATGCTGGCGACGAGTTTCGCCCCACCTGTCGATCCGCTGCAATCGCTGGCCCGGACAGACCACGGCGCGGTGTCGGTCTATGCCGCCCGGCGCGACTACCATGACGTGGTGAAGGGGCGGCTGAAGGAACTGGCGCAGGGCCTGTTGTCCGAGGCCCGGCAGATCGGGGTGGAGGCGTCGGTCAAGGTCTTCGTCGATACCGCCCCGGTGATGGAGAAGCCGCTGGCGGCGAAGGCCGGGCTGGGCTGGCAGGGCAAGCACACCAACATGGTCAGCCGACGCCACGGATCCTGGACGTTCCTGGGGGCGATATTCACCACGCTGGAGCTGCCGACGGACCCGCCGTCGCCGGACCATTGCGGCAGTTGCAGCCGCTGTCTGGACATCTGCCCGACCGGTGCCTTTCCGGCCCCCTATCAACTGGATGCCACGCGTTGCATCGCCTATCTGACGGTCGAGCACCAGGGGCAGATTCCGCGCGCGTTCCGCCCCGCCATCGGCAACCGCATCTTCGGCTGCGACGATTGCCTGGCCGTCTGCCCGTGGAACCGGTTTGCCGCGACCAGCCAGGATATTCGCCTGCAGATGCGCGGCGACCTGCAACTGGCACCGCTGGCGGACCTGCTGGCGCTGGATGATGCGGGCTTCCGGCAGATGTTCGCGGGTACACCGGTCAAGCGGCTGGGGCGTGACCGTTTCCTGCGCAACGTCCTCGTCGCGGTCGGCAATGCGGGGCAGGGCGGCCGGGCGGCACCGGTCGCCGCCCTCGCGGCGTCCGCGGCGGCGCGGGTGGGCGCCCGGGGTGGCGGGGCGTGGCTGGGGGACCCGGGCGCGCGGGGGCGGGGCATGGCGGTCGGGGCGGTGCGGCGGCTGGCGTGCCCGGCCGCCCGCGGGGCCGGGCGGGCGCGTCCCCAACCGGGCGAGGCCGATCCCCTGGTGCTGGTCGAATGGCGGGACGGCAGTGGCGAGGCCGGGCGCGCGGGCTGAGCCGCCTCAGGAGGCCGCGCGGCGGCGCTTGCCGCGCCGTTCGCCATGGTCGCTGATCCGGTCGGCACTGGGGGGCGGCGCGATCAGCGGACCCAGCCGCTCGACGATTTCCTCCAGCCCGGGCCGCGGGCCGCGTTCATGCTGGTCCAGCACGGCGCGCATGGCGCGGATATGTTCCGGCGTGGTGCCACAGCAGCCACCGATGATGCGGATGCCGCAATCCATCGCCAGCCGGGCATATTCCGCCATCAGTTCCGGCGTGCCGGTATAGACAACGCTGTCACCGCGGATCTGCGGGATGCCGCAATTGGCCTTGGCCACCACCACGTGGGTGTCCGTCGGCATGTCCAGCGTTGCCAGCAGCAGGTCGGACGCCCCGACGCCGCAATTGGCGCCAAAGGCGATCGGCTGTTCGCCCAGATCGGCACAGACATCCGCCAGCCCGGCAGGGGCCAGGCCCATCATGGTGCGGCCCGCGGTGTCGAAGCTGGCGGTATGGACATAGGGCAGGCCGACGGCGATTGCCGCCGTTGCGGCCGCGCGTACTTCCTCCGGTGCCGACATGGTCTCGATCCAGGCGACGTCCGCGCCGCATTCCTTCAGGCCCCGCATCTGGTCGGTGAAGCCCGCGACGGCATCATCGAAGGTCATGGTGCCCAGCGGTACGAACAGTTCCCCCGTCGGGCCGACGGAACCGGCAACGACGATGGGGCGATCGACTTCCGCCACCACTTCGCGCGCCAGGGTCGCGGCGGCGCGGTTCAGTTCCACCACCCGGTCCTGCGGATCGTGCAGTTTCGGCCGGAAGGCCGTGCCGGCGAAGCTGTTGGTCAGGATGATGTCCGATCCCGCATCGACGAAGCCGCGATACAGCGCCCGCACCTTCTCCGGCTCCGCGATGTTCCAGTCCTCCGGCGCATGCCCGGCAGGCAGGCCGAGGGCGAACATGTTGGTTCCAGTGGCACCATCGGCCAGCAACACGCGGCCTTCTGCAAGCAGGTCTTCGAGCACGGCACAATTCCATCACTATGACATAAAGATATCTCTATATGACATGTCGGGGGCGAGTCGAATGTTCCGTTTGCGAACTGGCGTCCCGCGGCAGCGACAGGGGTGTGGTTTCATGTCCTTGCGGGATTTCCGCTCAGGTGCCGTAGCGGATTTCCGTAGGGGTCTCGGGGCCGGGGCTGTCCTGGCCGGGTTCGCTGACTCTTGCATTGGTCAGGCGGACGATGGCCAGCGTTCCGGCACCAAGCCTGCTTTCCAGCTGCAGGGTGCCGCCGTGCTGTTCTGCCAGTTCGCGCGCGATGGTGAGGCCCAGCCCGGTGCCATGATCGACCTTGCGCGCCACCCGGGCGGTTTCCGCCTGCCGGAAGGGGTCGAAGATCAGTTTCATGTCTTCTTCCGCGATGCCGACCCCGTTGTCGCGAACCGACAGGACCAGGGTGTCGTCGGGGTCAACCGACCAGTCGATCCTGACCTCGCCATCCGCATTGGTGAACTTGATGGCATTGGAACCGAGATTGATCAGCACCTGTTTCAGCCGCAGTTGATCGAAACAGGCATTCCGGCCCGACGGCGGCGGTACGATCAGCCTGATCCCCTTGCGGTCGGCGAGCGGAACCAGGACCTGTTTCACCTCGCCGAGCAGGTCATCGATGCTGTTCATCTCCGGCACCACGGTCAGCTTCTTCTGCTCCGCGCTCGACATGTCGAGCAGGTCATCGACCAGCCGCAGCAGATGGCGACCACTGTCGGAAATGTCGCCGACATAGCCGCGATAGCTTTCGTTGCCCAGCGGACCATGGACCTGTTGCGCCATCAGGTCGGAGAACCCGATGACCGCGTTCAGCGGTGTCCGCAACTCGTGACTCATGGAGGCGAAGAACTGGTCGCGTGCCTCCCCGTCTTCCACGGCACGTGCGCGAGCGCTCTCCAGGTCCTCCGTCACCTCCCGCAGTTCCGTCGTGCGCATCAGGCTGGCGGACAGCCGCCGATGCGCGTCCCGCCCGAGCAACAACTGGTAGAGACCGAACAGGGGATAGGAGATGGCGGCAAAGTTCGCCAGGTCGGTGTCGTGGTGCAGCATGATCAGCTCCGACGACGTGACGACGGCGACAACCGGCAGGACGAAGACCAGCATGTGGGGCCCCAGGTTCACCAGGTATGTCGCCAGGTGGGCCAGCACGACGATCATCACCACGGCCTGAAGGGCGACGTTGGTTTCCGACCAGGCGACCAGCATGAACCTGACCCAGATCATGCCGTTGATCAGGTACAGCAAGGTCAGGCCCCAGCGCCACGGGCGCGGGTTGAACGTTCGCCGGTCCGCGCGCAGCAACCGTCGCCCGGTGAAGATCATGATCGGTGCCCAGACGGGAAAGACCGCGAACCAGAGCCAGACCGGGCCGATGTCTGGTGCGTCGAACAGGGCGACGGGTGAATCGACGCAGATTGCCAGCACCAGGCTGAAGAACAGGGCACCGGCGGCGTCCAGCTGGGTCTGTCGGGCCAGCATGATCAGCTGTTGGCGTTCGACCGCGGGGCGGTCGATCAGCAACGGCCCGAAAAAGCGGCGCAGCCGGTTGATCCGTGTGCGTACCGGTTGCCAATGTTGCCGCCTGATCATGCCGCGACCGCCAGTTCAAGACCGGCTGACGGGATGGTCATCGTGACATTGGTTCCCAAACCGATCTCGCTTTCGA
>CAJYBQ010000074.1 GCA_913064755.1 uncultured Alphaproteobacteria bacterium | reverse complement strand
GCCGCACGAGGGCGGCTGGGGGGCGGTTGTGGCGCGGGTGCAGGCCACTGCCGAAGGCCTGCGGGGGGGCGGTGGGGATGGTGGCGCCGGGATGCAGGGTCATGAAGCGGCGGAGGTAGGACACCAGGGGCGCGACGCGGTAGATCGTGGTGGCCGTGGGGCCGTCCTGGTAGCGCGTTCCGTTCACGTCCAGCCACATCGCCAGCGCCTGCGGATCCGGGATCTCGTCGCGGGTGGCCATGTAGGGACCGATCGGGCCGAAGGTGTCGCAGGACTTGCCCTTGGTCCACTGGCCCTGGCGTTCGATCTGGAATTCCCGCTCCGAGACGTCATTGGTGACGCAATAGCCCGCGACGTGGTCCAGGGCATCCGCCTCCGACACGTGCTTCGCCGGCTTGCCGATGATGACGGCCAGTTCGACTTCCCAGTCCGTCTTCACCGAGCCGCGCGGGATGATGACGTCGTCGTTCGGGCCAACGATTGCCGAAGAGGCCTTCATGAAGATGATCGGCTCCGACGGAATCGGATTCCCCGTCTCCGCCGCATGATCCGAATAATTCAGCCCGATGCAGATGAACTTCCCCGTTCCCGTCACGCAGGGTCCAAGGCGCGGTGAGCCGTCCACCACGGGCAGGCTGGCGATGTCGAGACCGTCCAGCGGCGAGAGGTCGGCCAGCAAAGCCGGGTCGATGTCGGCGACATGGGACGAGAGATCGCGCAGCACGCCGCTGTCATCGAAGATGCCGGGCCTTTCGGCCCCCGGCTGTCCAAAGCGGGTCAGTTTCATGCTCGGTCCCTTTCCACAATCGCCATCGATCTCGACACAGTATCGCGCAAGACATCCCCATGGTCTGCAACAAAGGATGCACGTCGGATCGCCCGGCTTTTTCCGCACACACCCTGTTGTTCCCCGGCGGCCATGACTATCGTGCGTCGAAACATGAACACCGGGGAAGGATCGACGACATGAAGCAACGCGAACTGGGCAAGGGCGGACCGACCGTCAGCGTGATCGGCTATGGCGCCATGTCGTTCACGGATTTCTATGGCCCGGCGGCGGATGAAGGTTCGATGCAGGTGCTGGATGCCTGCCTGGAGGTGGGGATCAACCACATCGACACGTCCAACGTCTACGGCATGGGCCGGTCGGAAACGGTGATCGGCGACTGGCTGCGCAAGCGCGGCGGGCAATGCCCCTTCACCATCGCCACCAAGGGCGGAATCACCCGCAGCCCGGACCGCCGTTTCAACAATGACCCGGAACACCTGACGGAACAGCTGGAAGGCAGCCTGAAGCGGCTGGGGGTCGAGGCGGTTGACCTCTACTACGTTCATCGTCGCGACAAGGCGCACGAGATCGAGGCGGTGACGGAAACCATGGCCGGGCTGGTCAAGGCCGGCAAGTGCAAGGCCATCGGGTTCTCGGAAATCGCCCCGGCATCGCTGCGCCGCGCCCAGGCGGTGCATCCGGTCGCTGCCGTGCAGTCCGAATATTCCCTGTCCACCCGGGCACCGGAACTGGGGCTGGTGCAGGCCTGCGCCGAAACCGGTGCCGCACTGGTGGCCTTCTCCCCTGTCGGGCGTGGCCTGCTGACCGACCGGCCTCATGATGCGGCAAGCATTCGGAACATAGCCTTCATGAAGGACAATCCGCGTTTCGTGGAGCCGAACCTGAGTGCCAACCTGGAATTCAACGCCCGCTTCCGCGCGCTTGCCGCCGACATGGGGGTGGCCGCGGCGACCCTGGCCAACGCCTGGCTGGTCCACCAGGGGGACCACGTGCTGCCGATACCGGGTACGCGTTCCGTCAAGCACCTGGCCGAGGTCGCCGCGGGCGGCAGCCTGGACCTCAGCGCGGAAGACCTTCAGCGCATCGACGCCGTGCTGCCGGTCGGCTGGTGCCACGGCGACCGCTATACGCCGACCCAGTGGGAAGGCCCCGAACGGTTCTGCTGATCCTTCGGCCCAGGGGCGGGAAGGACCGACCAGGCAGTCGATCGTGATGGATCAGGCAAAGGCACCCCCGCCAATACCCCGGTGGACAAGGGGCGGCGGGGGTTCCTGCATGTCTGGACCGGACACCGACCTGGCGTGGATCACCGCCAGGTCGTCATCACGATGGTCATGCGGTCACGACTGTCGGTGCGTGACCTCGGTGACCGCGACCTTCGGCTTGAAGGGCCAGTAGATCTCCGCGTTCCGGGTGAAGCCACTGGGGCGGAAGATCAGGATCAGCAGCAGGATGACACCCAGCCCCACCTCGGCCGAACTGGCTGGCAGGCTGATGCTGGTTTCCCCCATGTCGAAGCCCTTCTCCGCCTTGCGCAGCAGTTCGATGACCAGCGACAGCACGATGGTGCCGACCACGGCCCCGGACAGGCTCTGCATGCCGCCGACGACCAGCATCGACAGGGTGATGAAGGTCATGGGCAGGTAGAACGTGTCCACCGTCAGCAGCCCGAGGAAATGACCGTACAGGCCACCGGCCATGCCGACGAAGAAGGCACTGATGGTGAAGGAGATCACCCGCTCCCCGGTCACGTTGACGCCGGCGGCCTTGGCCGCGACCTCGTCTTCACGGCTGGCGCGGAGTGCAAGGCCGTACTTGGAGCGGGAATAGACGAACGCCCCGATCATGGCGACGATGCAGAACCAGAACGCCACCCAGGGGGTCGTCGTCACCGGGATACCGACCAGCGAACTCTGGCCCGCCGTCCACGTGCTCCATTGCAGGTAGAGCGAATAGAAACTCATGAACAGCGCGAAGGTGCCGATGGACGCGGCGATGCCTGACAGGCGCATCATGGCAAGCCCGGATATGAAGGCCGCGATGGCGGCGATCAGGCCACCGATGATGGTGGCGACCAGCCAGTGGTGGGAATTGGCGAGCAGGTAGGCCGGCAGTCCCGGAACGAAGATGTCCTTGGTCATCGGATCCATGGTCTGCCAGGCCGTGGCATAGGCACCGATCATCATGAACCCGATATGGCCGAAGGAGATCAGCCCGGAGTTCCCGACGAAGATGTAGAGCCCGATGACGACCACCAGGCGGATCAGCCCCTCGGTCAGGGACTGGCTGATGATCCGGTCATCCAGCGACTGGATGACCGCGACGACCGCGAACAGGATGATCGACAGGATGATCAGCGGCCAGATTTCGCGGACCTGGTGGCCCAGAGGTGTTTTCGGCTCCATCTCAGACACGCTCCCTGGAAGCTCGGGACATGACCAGTCCCTGTGGCCTGACCAACAGAATGAAGATCACGATGGCGAAGACGAACACGTCGCGGAAGACACGCATTTCCGAGGGCAGGAACGTCTGCAGCAGGATGCTGACCGCCCCCACGGCAAAGCCGCCGACAACGGACCCGACCAGACTGCCCATCCCCCCGATCACCGTGGCGATGAAGGCAAACAGCATCAGCGAGACACCCATGCGGAAGTCCAGGATGCCGGTCTGCACCACGAACAGCATGGACACGGCGGCGGCAAGCATGCCGCTGATCGCCACGGCCAGCATGATGACGCGATTGGCCTCGATCCCCAGCATCCGCGCCATGCGGAAGTCTTCCGCCGCGGCGCGCATGTGAATGCCGTACTTGGTCTTGGTCAGGAACAGCACCAGCACGACCATCAGCACCAGCGTCACGCCGATGATGATGAGCTGCAGCTTCGGCACCTCCACACCTTCCATCAGTTCCACCCCCAGGCTCAGGTCCGACCAGATGCCGACCGCCTTCGGGCGTCCGCCGTAGATCATGATGAGGATGTTCTGGATGATGAACCCGAGCGCGAAGGACCCGATCATCAACGTCGCGGGCGATGCGTTGCGCAGCGGCCGGAAGACCAGGAACTCCGAAATCAGGGCCAGGATGACAACCACGGCGACGATGCACGGAATGAGGATCAAGGGGTGGAAATCGCCGAGCAGCAGGGTCGCCTGCGTTGCCGCGGATGGCACGATCAGCGCGTAGGCCCCGACCGTGATGAAATCACCATGGGCGAAGTTGATCAGCTTCAGCACACCGAACAGCAGCCCGATACCAAGCGCGGCAAGGGCGTAGAGGCTGCCCAGGCTGAGTGCATTCATCAGAACCTGAAGTGCGAATGCCATCAGATCATTACCTCCCCTTCGTGATCTTCAGAGAAGCCGAAATAGGCCTTGTGAACCGCCTTGCCGTCCTGCAGGTCGGCGGCATTGCCGGTCAGCTGGATCGTTCCGTTGCGCAGCACGTAGAGCGTGTCCGCCGCCTTCAGCGCCCGCTCCGAACTCTGCTCGACGATCAGCAATGTCAGGCCGCGTTTCTCGCGCAGGTCGATCAGGACCTCATAGACCCGGTCGACGATCTTCGGCGCCAGGCCGAGCGAGGGTTCGTCGATCGTCATGAAACGCGGGTTGGTCATCAGCGCCCGACCGATGGCGAGCATCTGCTGTTCTCCACCGGAAAGCTTGCCGGCCGACTGGCGCCGACGCTCCCCCAGGATCGGAAAGGTCTCGATCACGCGGTCGTAGTCGCGCTTCATCTCCTCCTTGTCACTGCGGGTGGCGGTTCCGACCCGCAGGTTTTCCTCCACCGACAGGGACGTGAAGATATGGCGGCCTTCCGGCACCTGCGAGATGCCGAGGCGAGCCACGTCTTCCGGCCGGGTGCCGTTTATCTGTCTGCCAGCGAACGAGATGCTGCCCGCCGTTGGCGTCAGGACACTGGATATCGCCAGCAGCGTCGTCGACTTGCCCGCACCGTTGGGGCCGACGATACAGGCGATCTCGCCTTCCTTGATCGACAGGTTGACACCCCGCAGGGCCGTCAACCGGCCGTATCGCACTTCGAGATCCTTGACCTCCAGCATGGCCTTACCCCTTGCCCAGATAGGCTTCGATCACCGCCGGGTTCTTCTGCACTTCCGACGGAGTGCCCCGGGCAATGGTCCTGCCGCTGTCCAGCACGTGGATCCGCTCACAGACCCCCATGACAACGCGCATGTTGTGTTCGATCAGCACGACGCCGCAGCCGAATTCGTCCCGAACCCGCTGCACCAGTTTCATCAGGTCATCGCATTCCAGGTCCGACATGCCCGCCGCCGGTTCATCCAGCAGCATGAATTTCGGTGACTGGATCAGGGCGCGCGCAATGCCGACACGGCGTTCATCCGTGTAGGGCAGCGCACCGGCCAGCACGTTCGCCCGCTCCGACAGGCCGATCCAGTCGAGCAGCTTCAGTGCCTCCCGGTGGGCTGCGGCACGGCGCAGACCCATGCCGACACCGGCGACCTCGACGTTCTCGACGACACTCATCTCGCGGAACAGCCGGCCTGCCTGGAACGTGCGGGACACGCCCTTGCGGCGCAGCATGTGTGCCGTGACCTTGCGGACGGAAACACCGTCAAGCAGGACGTCGCCGACGGTTGGTTCCTGGAATCCGGTCATCGTGTTGACCAATGTGGTCTTGCCCGCGCCATTCGGGCCGATCAGCCCGAGGATTTCGCCTGGCGATACGGTTTCGTTCACCTGGTCGATGGCCGTCAGACCCTCGAACCTGATGGTGACGTCGCGCACCTCCAGCGTGGAACTGCTGTCTCCGCCCTGTTGCACCGATGGCCCCTCCGCGTTTGAAAGCATGCACCGGGAATACGGCCCGGCACCCTTGTCTGATGAAGCGACGTTAGACGTGATGTTGCGGCGCGGCAAGATGAGCGACCCGGCCCGCCAGCCGTCTTCGCGACCGCGAACGTACTGGAATCCGTGGGTTTTCAAGGCCTCACACCCCTTCCGAACACGCCTGAACACCCGCTTGGTACGCTATACATCGCAGTTTTGTGCACATGGGTCCAAGGCTTCACCCCTGCCCGGTAGTTGCCAGTTTCCGGATATGTCGTAGCATGTTGGCAGCGCGACACCGTTCTGCTGCAGCGCAACAAATCCCGGGACCAGCGTCAGGAGGCGTCGTTGTTCCACAGGGGGTGCTGAATTGGAGCGGTGCGTGATCATGACAGGAGGTTTCGGTCGAATGAGAAAATTTGCAACATCCGCCATTGGTGCGGTTGCAGCGTTGGGTCTCGCCGCAGGCGTGACGACGGCGAACGCGGACGACAACGAGGTCGTTGTCGGCTTCGCGGCGTCCTATTCAGGTTGGATGCAGGCCTACAGCCAGCCATCCACGAACGCGGCCCTGATTGCCATTGATGACATCAATGCCAAGGGCGGCATCCTCGGCAAGAAGATCCGGGCTGTCATGGCTGATGCCAAGACGGACCGTGTCGAAGGCGCCAAGGCCGGTCAGGAAGTCCTGAACGAAGGCGCGCAGATGCTCGCCGTCGATTGCGACTACGACTTCGGCGCACCGGCCGCCCTTGCGGCGAAGAACGCGAACAAGATCGCGATCTTCCTCTGTGCGGAAAGCGTGCTGGCCGGTATCCAGGGCGTTGGCAAGAATGCCTTCTCCTCGTCCGTTCTGGCCGGCGTGCAGGGCGCGACGATTGCCGAATGGGGTGCGCAGAACAAGGACTGGAAGACAGCCTACATCCTTCTCGACACCACCATCGAGTACAACAAGGGCATCTGCTACGGCTTCGACTGGATGTGGCGTGAGAAGCTTGGCCTGAAGATCCTCGGCCATGACGTCTACCAGAACAATGATGCGTCCATTGCGGCACAGATCACGCGGATCAAGAACCTGCCGGAACAGCCCGACATCATCATGAACTGTTCCTACATTCCAGGCGGTGCCAGTGCGCTGCGCCAGATCCGTGCAGCAGGCATCACCTCGGCCCTGGCCGGCGGCAGCTCCATGAGCGGCACCTACTGGCTCGATTCTGTGCCGAACCTGACCGGTCACTACGTGACGGAGCAGGCTTCGATCTACGGTGATGACCCGCGTCCCGCCGTTGAAGCCTTCAACGACAAGTACGAAGCCCGCTTCGGCGAGCGTCCGAACAGCCAGTACACCTATCCGGGTTACCTGGTCATCGAGATGTGGGCCCGCGCGGTGGAAAAGGCCGGTACGTTCGAGACCGATGCCGTTGTCGCAGCGATGGAAACCTTCCGTGACGAGCCGTTCCTGATCGGCACGCGGACCTTCACCAACATCCTGCATCACCAGGATCGTGCGCCGTACCTGATCGTGGAAACCACGAACGGCAAGCCGGCAGTGGCCGCGGACTTCACCATCTCCGAAGCCGTGCCGCTGGATGTGCTTTTCGGCAAGCGCTACAGCTACATCGCGCGTTGATCCGTCAGCAGCGATAACAGACCGAGCCTCGTCCCGACCACCATCGGGGCGGGGCTCTTCTCTTTCCGGAGTACCCGAGAATGCGACTTTCAGGCCGTATCGCAGCAGTAACCGGCGGTTCCCAGGGGATCGGCGCCGAAATTGCGCTGGCCATGGCCGCAGAGGGTGCGACGATCGCGGTGATCAACCGCCGGAACAAGGCCGCGGCAGACGAGATCGTGGCCGCCATTCGCACCAACGGTGGCCATGCCGCCGCCTTCCAGGCCGATGTCTCCGACGTCGCCGAGATTGCCCGGCTGATGGCAGACATCGTCGCCCGGCTCGGCCCCGTCGATATCCTGGTCAACAATGCGGGCATCTTCGAACCGCGCCCCATCGAGGAAGTCGACGAAGCCAACTGGGACGGGCAGCTCGACACCAATCTGAAGAGTGCGTTCTTCCTGACCCAGGCCTGTGTCGCCCACAAGAAGGCGCAACACTGGGGTCGGGTCATCAACGTCAGTTCCATCGCCGGCATCGGCGGCTTTCCCAATTCCGCCGCCTACTGCGCGTCCAAGGGCGGCATGAACAACCTGACCAAGTCCCTGTGCCTCGAACTCGCGCCCCATGGCATCAACGTCAATGCCCTGGCACCGGGCAATGTCGCGACACCGCTGAATATCGAATTGCGCGCTGACCCGGAATGGGCGGCGAAGGTACGTGAACGAACCCCGTCCGGAGAGGACTTCCTGTCCGCGGCCGACATGGCCGGGACCGCGGTCTTCCTCGCCTCGGAAGAGGCAAGGGCAATGCACGGGGTGATACTGCCGGTCGATGGTGGCTGGCGAGCCTGGTAAGGGAGAGAGAACGATGGGCGATACTGCAGCAGCGAAGCAGATCGACGGGGTCCAGCTTGCGATCCTGAACAACCGCCTGGAAGGTATTGCGCGCAAGATGGCCAATACCCTGCTCCGCACCGGCCGTTCCGGCGTGCTGAATATCGCGCGGGATTTCTCCTGCTGCATCATCACGGCGGATGACCGGCTGCTGGCCACTGCCGAGAGCCTGCCCATCCACGTGTTGAGCGGGCCGGACCTGATGGCCCGCTCGATCAAGGAATTCCATCCGGTGCTGAAGAAGGGCGATGCCTTCCTGCACAACTCCCCCTACCACGGCTGTTCGCATCCGGCGGACCACACGCTGATCGTGCCGGTGATCGACGACGACGGTGTCCATCACTTCACCGTGCTGGCGAAGGCGCACCAGGCCGACTGCGGCAATTCCCAGCCGACCACCTACATGGGCAACGCCCGCGACGTCTACGAGGAAGGCGCCCTGATCTTCCCCGGCGTGAAGGTGCAGGAGAACTACGAGAATGTCGGCGACCTGATCCGCATGTGCATGCTGCGCATCCGCGTGCCGGAACAGTGGTGGGGTGACTATCTCGCCATGGTCGGTGCCGCGCGGATCGGGGAGCGGGAACTGCTTTCCCTCGCCGACGAGATCGGTTGGGACACGCTGCATGACTTCACCGGCCAGTGGTTCGACTACACCGAGAGCCGCATGGTCAACGCCATCGCGAAGATGCCCAGCGGCACCACGTCATGGACCAGTCGCCACGACCCGGTTCCCGGCACGCCGGAAGACGGTATCCCGATCAACGTGACCGTGAAGGTGAATGCCGACGCGGGCCGCATCGCGGTGGACCTGACCGACAACATGGATGCCCTGCCCTGCGGCCTGAACCTGTCGGAAGCCTGTGCCCGGACCGCGGCCATGATCGGCGTGTTCAATTCCATCGACCCGTCGGTGCCGAAGAACGACGGCGCGTTCCGGCGGATCGACATCCACCTGAAGAAGAACTCCATCTGCGGCATTCCCGAACACCCGACCAGCTGCTCCGTCGCCACCACCAACGTCGCCGACAGGGTGGCCAACTCGGTCCAGGCAGCGATCGCGGAACTGGAGGAAGGCTTCGGCATGGCCGAATCCGGCGCGATCCTGCCCGCGTCCGTCGGCGTCGTGTCCGGCTATGACCCGAAGCTGAAGGAACGCTATGTGAACCAGCTCTTCCTGGCCATGACCGGCGGTGCAGCCGCACCGGGTACGGACGCCTGGATCACCCTCGGCCACGTCGGCAATGCCGGACTGTGCTACCAGGACAGCATCGAACTGGACGAGATGCGGCATCCGATGCTGGTGAAGGAACGCCGCTTCATCACGGATTCGGAAGGTGCCGGCAAGCAGAAGGGCGGCCCCGGCATGCGTGTCGAATACGGCCCGACCCGTGGCGACATGGAAGTGGCCTTCGTCCCCGACGGTACCTACAACCCTGCCCAGGGCGTGCGCGGCGCAGGCCGTGGCGGCAGCGCATTCCAGGGCATCCGCGGCACCGACGGCGAGATCACGCCGACCGCGAACAGCGATGTCGTGACCCTGCATCCGGGCGAGAACGTCGTCTCCCATTGCTGTGGCGGTGGTGGCTACGGTGATCCGGCCCAGCGTGATCCGGCACGGATCGAAAAGGACGTCCGCGAAGGCTGGATCAGCGCCGGGCGCGCCCGCGATGTCTATCGCGTCGCCCTGACTGCTGCCGGCGAAGTGGACGAGGCTGCAACGGAGGCCCTGCGCGCCGGGTAATGCGATCCAGGCGGTCGAGGTTCACGGAAGCATGGCCCCCGCATCGGCTGCGGGGTGGCATTCAGGGCAATGGCAGTCTGCCACAAACCCCGACGGCGTGCCCGGGCTTGACCCGGGCACCCGGAGTGCCGCCCGGATGCCGGAAGGCTGGACACGCGGATCAAGTCCGCGTGCGCCGTGGACAAGGGGGGTGGGATGACCATTCACACACCCCGACGGCGTGCCCGGGCTTGACCCGGGTACCCAGTGTGCCACTCGAACGCCGGAAGGCTGGACACGCGGATCAAGTCCGCGTGCGCGTGGACAAGGGGTAGGATGACCATCCGCACACCCCGACGGCGTGCCCA
>CAJYBQ010000073.1 GCA_913064755.1 uncultured Alphaproteobacteria bacterium | reverse complement strand
ACGGCCCTCCTACAACCCCGAAACCCATGTCTGGAAGCACTTCCCGGCCTCCGAAGGCATCCGCGATCTGCCTCGGCCTGCATGAGCGGGGGCACGGCGATGAAGCAGATCACGGCCCCGGACCTGAGGGCGCTGTTGAAGACGGATGCGGAAGTGGCGCTGATCGACGTGCGCGAAGAAGGCGCGTTTTCCAAGGAACACCTGTTCCTTGCCGCCTGCATTCCGTTGAGCCACCTCGAATTCCGTTGTCCGCGCATGGTGCCGCGCAAGGACGTGCCGGTCGTCGTCACCGATGGCGGGCCCGCGGACGAGGACCGGAGCCTCGGCAGCCTGTCGGAAAGGGCGGCCGCCCGGCTGGCCGAGATGGGATATGCCGACGTCTCGGTCCTGGTTGGCGGTACCGCGGGCTGGCGCGCCGAGGGCTACGAGGTCTTCTCGGGCGTCAATGTGCCGTCCAAGGCCT
This sequence comes from uncultured Alphaproteobacteria bacterium, assembly GCA_913064755.1. GTDB lineage: Bacteria > Pseudomonadota > Alphaproteobacteria > Minwuiales > Minwuiaceae > Minwuia. The sequence continues at coordinate 9,878 of CAJYBQ010000073.1, read as the reverse complement.
TTGGCGAGTTCGTCGAGCACCATTACGACACGCCGCGGATCGAGGCGGCCGAACTGCAGCGGATGAAGGACGCGGGCACCGACATGGTGATCCTCGACAGCCGCCCGATGCCGGAGTTCAACCGCATGTCGATCCCGGGGGGCATCGATTGCCCGGGCGCGGAACTGGTCTACCGTGTCCAGACCATGGCCCCCGACCCGACCACCACGGTCGTCGTCAATTGTGCCGGGCGCACCCGGTCGATCATCGGCAGCCAGTCACTGATCAATGCCGGCATCCCCAATCCGGTCATGGCGCTGAAGGATGGCACCATGGGCTGGGAACTGGCTGGCCTGACCTGCAATCGCGGCGAGACCGACCATGCGCCCGCGCCGACGGGTGTGGCGCTCGACGCGGCGAAGGAACGTGCCGCGCAGGTGGCCCGGCGCTTTGGTGTCCGCCGCACGGACAGTGCCACGGTCGCCGAGTGGCTGGGGCAGGCGGATCGCACCACCTGCCTGCTGGACGTCCGCACGGTGGAGGAGTTCGAGGCCGGTCACTGGCCCGGCGCGCGCCATGCCGCCGGTGGTCAGCTGGTGCAGGCAACCGATGGATACGTGGCCACCCGCAACGCGCGGATCGTGCTGGCCGACGGGGAAGACGGGGTGCGGGCCACCATGACCGCATCCTGGCTGATCCAGCTCGGCTGGACAGACGTGCATGTACTCGCCGAGCTGCCGCCGGTGCCGGAGGTCGGGCCGGTGGATGAAACGCCAGCCCTGTTCCAGCCCTGCGAGACCCTGTCGGTGATGGAGATGCAGGCGGTCATCGATTCCGGCGAACCCATTGCCGTCGTCGATCTGGCGGAAAGCCTGAAGTACCGCCGGGGCCACATTCCCGGTGCCTACTGGACCGTGCGTTCACGCCTGACACGCAGCATGGTGGCACTGGCGCATGCCGGTCTGATCCTGCTGACTGCATCTGACGAACGCCTCGCCCATTATGCCGGCCAGGAACTTCGTGCCGCCCGACCCGACCTGGTCGTGCGGGTGCTGGCCGGGGGCACGGATGCCTGGGACGCTGCCGGATTGCCGCTCGAGGAAGGCCTCGACCGGGCGCTGACAGAAACCGACGATGTTTGGTGGAAACCCTATGATCACCAGGGCGGCGTGCGCCAGGCCATGGAAGACTACCTGACGTGGGAAGTCGGGCTGGTCGAACAGGTCCGCCGCGACGGGCTGGTGGAGTTCCGCCGTTTCGACTGACGACCGGAAGGCCCTTCCTACAGCCCCATCATCGACAGCATGGTGCGGGTCAGGTGCGACCTTGCGTTCGCCACTTCCTGCATCAACGTGAAGTGGTTGCACCCCTCGGGAAGGATGACCTCGCGCGTGACGCCATGCATGGCCGCATAGCTGGTCGACTGCGCGATCCAGGCCGCCGGTTCATCACCACCCGCCGCAAGCAGCAGATCGATCCCGTCACGCGGGGCATAGGCCTCCGTCAGGATGTTGTTGCGCGCTGCAACCTCGTCGGTCAGCCCGATTTCCGCATTGATGGACAAGCGCTGGGTCGCGCGGGGGTCGAAGATGCCGGACAGCAGCGTTGCAGAACGGATAAGATCGGCAGGCAGACCGTATTGCGTCCAGTCGTGGGCAGCGGCAATAGCGGAAAGATGCGCGCCCGCCGAATGCCCGCTGACATGGACCCCGTCGGTCGTTGCGCCATAGTCGGCGGCATGGGTGGCTGCATGCGCAATGCCGCGCATGACCGATGCGGCCAGGCTGTCGAGCGTGACATCCGGGCACAGCGGGTAGTTGATCAGCACCACGGTCCCGCCCGCACCCACCAACGGCCCCGCCACGAACCTGTGGTCGTCCTTGGACAGGGCGCGCCAGTAACCGCCGTGAACGAAGATGTGCATCGGGCCGCCGACCGGTCCGGGGAAGATGTCGTAGACCTCCCGCGGGTGGTCGCCATAGGAGATGTTGCGGCGCATGTCCTGGCGTTCACGGGCGGCGGCGGACTCGGCGGCGAAATACGCCAGGTGGGTGGCCGCTTCGGGGCAGGCGACACGCGGGTTGAAGTGACTCTCCAGTTCCGTGTCACTCATTTCCTGCCATTCGATCGTCTTGCCGTCGTCAGCCATGTCATCGCTCCCCGTTAGACCGTTCCACCGCCTGATCGCAGCACCGGACAGGCTGCAACACAAGATGGTTTTCTGCCGTGTTCCTCAGCCAGCGTAGCAGCCCGACTGCTTCGCGCGCATCACCGTCAGATGATAGACCGTGTCGATGGTCGGCGTCGGGATGCCGACGATTCGGCCCAGTTCCGATACCGAGCCGATGAGCGGTTCGATCTCCATGCTCCGCCCGCCCTCCAGGTCCTGCAGCATCGATGTCTTGTGCGCACCGACCTTTTCCGCCGCCTCGATCCGTTTCTCGACGGTCATGGGGAAGCGCACCTTCAGCACTTCGCCGACCTGCTTAGCCTCGTTCATCATGGCGTGGATGACGGAACTGACGCCCGGATCCTGCGCCATTCCGGCCAGCGTCGCCCCTGTCAGCGCGGAAACCGGATTGAAACTCAGGTTGCCCCAGAGCTTGACCCAGATCTCATTGCGGATGTTGGGGCGGATCGGCGCCTTGATGCCCGCGTTGATCAGTGCCGACGACAGCGCCTGGACGCGTTCCGACTTCGATCCGTCCGGTTCTCCCAGCGACAGGCGCTCACCGTAGCCAAGCTGCACCACGCCCGGCTCCGGGATATCGGCCGCCTGCCAGACGACGGACCCGATGACCCGCTGCGGGCCGATCCGGTCCCAGAGCACGTTGCCGGGGTCGGTGCTTTCCAGCCGCTGGCCCTCGTAGGCGCCCTCCAGCCCGTAGAAGTACCACCAGGGCAGCCCGTTCTGAGCCGTCACGACCGCCGTGTCGGGACCGAGCAACGGCTGCATCGCATCGGCCACGGCACGCACGCCATGCGCCTTCAGGGTCAGCAGCACGTAGTCCTGGGGGCCAAGTTCCGCCGGGTCATCCGTGGCACGCGGGTGAACCGTGAATTCCTCCTCGGCCGAGATCAGGCGCAGCCCGTCTTTCCTGATCGCCGCCAGGTGCGGTCCCCGCGCGATCAGGCTGACATCCGCACCGGCGCGGGACAGCATCGCCCCGACATAGCCACCAATCGCGCCCGCGCCGTAGATGCAGATTTTCATGAGTGGTATTTCCTTCTGGCGTTCGGTGGTGGGTGAGACGTGGAATGTGGCCGACAGGCAGCCTGAATCTACAGCAATCCCATGGACCGGAAGCTGATTTCCTGACCCTTGCCGATGACCAGGTGGTCATGCAGCGTGACCCCAACCGCCTTGGCGGCATCGCGCACCAGCCTGGTCATCTCCATGTCCGCATGCGACGGCGTCGGGTCACCCGACGGATGATTATGCACCATGATCAGGGCAGACGCTTCCAGTTGCAGGGCGCGTTTCACGACTTCGCGGGGATAGACCGGCGTGTGGTCCACCGTGCCCTTCTGCTGCAATTCGTCGGCGATCAGCTTGTTCTTGCGATCCAGGAAAAGCACGCGGAACTGCTCGGTCTTGCGATAGGCCATGTCGGCCCTGCAGTAATCGAGCAGCGTATCCCATGATGACAGCACCGTCGGGCTCTTCATGGCCCTGGTGCGCGTCAGGCGGATGGCGGCGGCCTCGACCGATTTCAGGGCCGCGATGCCGGTCTCGCCCAGTCCCTTGACCTCGGCCAGCCGTTCCGGTTCGGCACTGACCACATGGGCGAAGTCGCCGAAGGTTTTCAGCAGGTCCTTCGCCAGCGGCTTGGTGTCGCCACGCGGGTTCCCGGCCCAGAGAATCATTTCCAGCAGTTCGTAGTCTTCCAGGTTCTCGCCGCCGGTCCTTGCCAGGCGCTGGCGCATCCGGGTGCGATGACCGTGGTAATGCGGTTTTGCCTTTGCCGGGGCAGGCGAGGCCTTCTCGTCATCGCGGGGGGCGGTCACGGCGCGACCTCCCTCAGTAAGGGGGCTTGTGCATGCCTTTCGGCGATTCCGTGAAGATCTCGACGCCGGTTTCGGTCACACCGATGGAATGTTCGAACTGGGCAGACAGCGACCGGTCACGGGTCACGGCGGTCCAGCCGTCCTCCAGGATCTTCACGCGCCAGTCGCCAAGATTGATCCTCGGTTCGATGGTGAAGAACATGCCGGGGCGCAGTTCCTCGCCGGAACCGTAGTCGCCATAGTGCAGGATGTTCGGCGCATCGTGGAAGACCCGGCCAAGGCCATGGCCGCAGAAATCCCTAACGACCGCGCAACGCTCCGCTTCGGCGTATTCCTGGATGGCGGCGCCGATGTCGCCGACACAGGCGCCGGGCTTTACCTGGGCGATGCCGCGCATCATGGATTCATAGGTGATGTCGACCAGTCGCTTGGCCTTCAGCTTCGGCTTGCCGGCGAAGAACATGCGGCTGGTATCGCCGTGCCAGCCGTCGACGATGACCGTGACATCGATGTTGACGATATCGCCATCCTTCAGCACCCGGTCGCCGGGAATGCCGTGGCAGACAACGTGGTTGATGGACGTGCAGATGGATTTCGGGAAGCCGCGATAGTTCAGCGGCGCAGGCACGGCGTTCTGACCGGTGATGTGCTCGTGGCAGATGCGGTCCAGTTCCTCGGTGGTGACACCGGGCTTCACGTGCGGCGCGATCAGGTCCAGCGTTTCCGCGGCCAGTCGACCGGCACGGCGCATCCCCTCGAACGCTTCCGGCCCGTGCAGCTTGATCTGCCCGGTGTTCTGGCTCGGCGCCTTTTCGGCTGCGACATAATCCATGGCTGCGGCCTCCTAGGGGCGCGGGGGCGGGTCGCCCTCAATCGATGTCTACGTCAATGAGACGTCCCGGATATATGGCTTCCGGCGATATCACGCAAGCTTGTGCCACGGCCTCCACGCCTGCGTCGCGGGCGAGGCGGAAGGCTGCGGCGTAAGCCGGGTCGATATCCTCGGCCAGCCGGAACGACCGGCCGTCGTCGCGCATGGCAAGATAGAACATGACGGCGCGATGGCCCTGGCGGACCATTTCGGCCAGTTCATCCAGGTGCTTTGCGCCCCGCTTCGTCACCGAATCGGGGAATTCCAGGGCTCCCCGGTCGCGGGACATGGTGACACCCTTCACCTCGACGTAGCAGTCCGGCCGTCCGGGCGCGGTCAGCAACAGGTCGATGCGTGAATTCTGGCCGTATTTCACCTCGCGCCTGATCTCGTCATACCCGGCCAGATCAGGCTGCAGCCCTTCGGCGATTGCTTGCTGTGCCAGGGCGTTGGGGCGCATGGTGTTGATGCAGACCAGCGTGTCGCCGACCGAAAGCAGCTCAAGCGTCCATTGCAGCTTTCGTTTCGGGTCATCGTGCGGGGTCAGCCAGACCCGCTGCGGGCTGCCGTCGACCAGGCTGAGCATGGAGCCGGGATTCGGACAGTGGGCCGTTATCTCCCGCCCGTCATCCAGGCGCACATCCGCGAGGAATCTTTTGTAGCGGCGCAGCAGGGTGCCACCGACAAGGGGGCTTTGGAAGGTCATGAGCCTTGATCCTCGCGGGCTGGAGAGGTTTGGATGACGGGGTCAGGATCGTGCCAAATGACGTGTTGGCAACAAGTTTCGCAAGACGGGTGCTTGACAGGGCAGCGTGGCAGGCGTAATCCCCCGCTCGCACTTCGTTGCGGGGGTGTAGCTCAGTTGGTTAGAGCGCTGGCCTGTCACGCCAGAGGCCGCGGGTTCGAGTCCCGTCACTCCCGCCACTTTGTGCCCTTGTGATTGCAGACTCGAATGTGCAATCCGGCGGGCCTGCGCGGCAGAAATCGAATGCACCCGCGCCGCCCCTTTTCCTTGACGACGCGACACGTGCGCCTGCATTCGGGGAACCCGTTGAAATATAATCAATCTCTGTCATCACCTGCGCGCGTTTGGCCCTTTCGTCCGGCACGATGGGTGCCTATACTCCGGCGTCTTCATTGACGGGGAAATGAGGGAGCTGTGGCCGTGCAAGGTGTCGACGCGCTGCTAATTGAATATCTGCCGATCCTGATCTTCGTTGGTGTGGCCGTCGGGCTCGCCAGCGTGATCGTCATCGCGTCATTTGTCGCCGCGCGGCAAAAGCCGGACAGCGAGAAGCTGTCGCCCTACGAATGCGGGTTCGAACCGTTCAGCGATTCGCGGACGCAGTTCGACGTGCGCTTCTACCTGGTGGCCATCCTGTTCATCATCTTTGACCTGGAAGTGGCGTTCCTGTTTCCGTGGGCGGTATCGCTTGCGGAGATCGGCACCTTTGGTTTCTGGTCGATGATGTCGTTCCTCGGCATCCTCACCATCGGGTTCGTCTACGAATGGAAGAAGGGAGCGCTGGAATGGGAGTGAACACGCCACTGCCGGGCGCGTCATCGCCCGTCTCGTCGCTGGCCACCAAGGCTGCCGCCGGTGATCAGGATGCGTTCTACGGTGATGTTGGCGAGGAACTGGCCGAGAAGGGCTATGTCGTCAGCAATGTCGACAAGCTGGTGAACTGGGCCCGTACCGGTTCGCTCTGGCCGATGACGTTCGGTCTCGCCTGTTGCGCGGTGGAGATGATCCACGCCTACATGCCGCGATACGACCTCGACCGCTTTGGCGTCGTGCCGCGCGCCAGCCCGCGCCAGTCCGACGTGATGATCGTGGCTGGCACCCTGACCAACAAGATGGCCCCGGCGCTGCGCAAGGTCTACGACCAGATGGCGGAGCCGCGTTACGTGATCTCCATGGGCAGCTGTGCCAACGGCGGCGGCTATTACCACTATTCCTACTCCGTCGTGCGCGGTTGTGACCGGATCGTTCCGGTCGATATCTACGTGCCCGGTTGTCCGCCGACGGCGGAGGCACTGGTCTACGGCATTCTGCAACTGCAGAAGAAGATCCGCCGTACCGGGACAATCATGCGCTGACGCCTGCACGCGGCACCATCTGACAAGGGTCCGGACACATGGACGAGAATCTGAAGGACACGGCGGAACAGATCAGCGCCAGCCTGGGTGAATCGATCACGGAAGTGGCGATCAACAACGGGGAACTGCGCGTCGATGCGCGCGCCGACCACGTGGTGAAGATCATGACCTTCCTGCGGGACAACTCGGCCTGCCAGTTCAAGGCGCTGATGGATGTCACCGCCGTCGACTGGCCGGCCCGCACCCCGCGTTTCGATGTCGTCTACCACCTGCTGTCGATCCGCCAGAACCAGCGTGTCCGCGTCGTCGTGAAGACGGACGAGGATGTTCCGGTGCCGAGCGTGTCCGATGTCTTCAGCGTCGCCAACTGGTTCGAGCGCGAGGCCTGGGACATGTATGGCGTCATGTTCTCCGGCCATCCGGACCTGCGCCGCATCCTCACCGACTACGGTTTCGAGGGGCATCCGCTGCGCAAGGATTTCCCGCTGACCGGCCATGTCGAGGTGCGCTATGACGACGAGCAGAAGCGCGTGATCTACGAGCCGGTGACCCTGACCCAGGAGTTCCGCCGTTTCGATTTCATGAGCCCGTGGGAGGGAGCCGAATACATCCTTCCCGGCGACGAGAAGAGCTCGGAGGCGTCCTGACATGGCTGAAGTCGAGATCAAGAACTACATGATGAACTTCGGTCCGCAGCACCCGGCGGCGCATGGCGTGCTGCGCCTGGTGCTGGAACTGGACGGCGAGATCGTGGAGCGCGCGGACCCGCATATCGGTCTGCTGCATCGCGGCACCGAGAAGCTGATCGAGCACAAGACCTACCTGCAGGCCATGCCGTACTTCGACCGGCTGGACTACGTCGCGCCGATGAACCAGGAACATGCCTTCTGCCTGGCAACGGAAAAGTTGCTGGGGCTGGAGGTTCCGGCCCGTGGCCAGGCCATCCGTGTCCTGTTCGCGGAGATCGGACGTCTGCTGAACCATCTGCTGAACTGCACCACGCAGGCCATGGACGTGGGCGCGATGACGCCGACGCTCTGGGGCTTCGAGGAGCGCGAGAAGCTGATGGAGTTCTACGAGGCGGCATCCGGCGCGCGGCTGCACGCGGCCTACTTCCGGCCGGGCGGCGTACACCAGGATATCCCGGAAGACATGCCGGAAAAGATCCTGGCCTGGTGCCGGACGTTCCCGAAATTCCTGGAAGACGTCGAGGGGCTGCTGACCGAGAACCGCATCTTCCGCCAGCGCAACGTGGATATCGGCGCGATCAGCGTCGACGATGCGCTGGACTGGGGTTTCTCCGGCGTGATGCTGCGGTCCTGCGGTCTGCCGTGGGACCTGCGCAAGTCGCAGCCCTATGACGGTTACGAGGCCTATGATTTCGATATTCCGGTCGGCAGGACCGGCGACTGCTTCGAGCGTTATCTCTGTCGGCTGGAGGAAATGGGCCAGTCGCTGCGGATCATCGAGCAGGTGCTGGAGCGGATGCCGGATGGCCCGGCAAGTTCGGTCGATCGCAAGGTGACGCCGCCGAAGCGGGGAGAGATGAAGCATTCGATGGAAGCGCTGATCCATCACTTCAAGCTCTACACCGAAGGGTTCCACGTGCCGGAAGGCGAGGTCTATGCCGCCGTTGAAGCGCCGAAGGGCGAGTTCGGCGTCTACCTGGTCTCCGACGGCAGCAACAAGCCCTACAAGTGCAAGATTTCCGCCCCCGGCTTCCGTCACCTGCATGCGACGGATTTCCTGGCGCGGGGCTATCAGCTGGCCGACTCGGTGGCCATCGTGGGTTCACTGGATGTGGTGTTCGGGGAGATTGACCGATGAGTGGTGCTGCGGGACCGGCAGTGGACCAGCCGGACAGCTTTGAGTTCGAGGCGGATGTCTGGGCGCAGGCCGAGAAGATCATCGCCCGTTACCCGGAAGGCCGCCAGCAGAGCGCGGTGATGCCGCTGCTCGACCTGGCGCAGCGCCAGCATGGCTGGCTGCCGAAGGCGGCGATCCGCTGCGTCGCCGACAAGCTCGGCATGCCCTTCATTCGCGCCTATGAGGTCGCGACCTTCTACACGATGTACAACCTTGAACCGGTTGGCAAATTCCACCTGCAGCTGTGTCGCACGACGCCGTGCTGGCTGCGCGGTGCCGACGAGTTGCGCCGGGCCATCAAGGACAAGACCGGGCTGAGCCATGCCGGGGTCAGCGATGACGGGCAGTTCTCCCTGGTCGAGGTCGAATGTCTCGGGGCCTGCTGCAATGCACCCATGATCCAGATCAACGACGACTTCTACGAAGATCTGGATTACGACACTTGCAGCACCTTGCTGGACCGACTGGCCGCCGATGACGTGCCGACGCCCGGCCCGGTGAACGGTCGACGGTTTTCCGAACCGGCAGAGGGGCGCAAGACGTTGCTGGATCGTGTCGAGGGGGCATCCTGATGCTGCAGGACAAGGATCGTATCTTCACCAATCTCTATGGCGACCAGCCGTGGAACCTGGCCGATGCGCAGAAACGCGGTGTCTGGGACAATACCAAGGCGCTGCTGGACATGGGCGCCGACGGTATCATCGGCCAGATCAAGGAATCGGGCCTGCGCGGTCGCGGCGGCGCCGGTTTCCCGACGGGACTGAAGTGGTCCTTCATGCCTAAGAAATCCGACGGTCGGCCATCCTACCTGGTGGTGAATGCCGATGAATCGATCTGCTTTCTTGAATTCCTTTTACAGATCGGAGCCTTCCCAATTGAACGTAAAAAATGCCGGTTTGATTTTTGCCACCACTTCCGGATGCAGATTGTGTGCATGGCCGTAACCGGTCGTCGGGAAAGTTTGCGACTTGTAGATCGTGCGCAATTTCGACGGATCAACCACTTTGCGGTCAATCATCCGTTTGAGCACCGAGTTGGCGATGGCAGCCGCTTC
>CAJYBQ010000072.1 GCA_913064755.1 uncultured Alphaproteobacteria bacterium | reverse complement strand
GCGAACGATCCTCATAACTGCGATGCTGGCCGGGCTGGTCCTGCTGTCGGGCTGCGAGACGATCGGTATCAAGCTGGACGGCGGCAGCCGGTCCGGCGTGGACTGGGCCGTCGGTGTCCGTTTCTGAGGCGTCGGTCGCGCTTTCCACCCGGCGTCGGGGCCGGTGATGCCATCCATTGACGGCTCGCTCCGGCGCCCGCGAACAATGGAACCCCCTTATCCTTCGGCCTCGATGGCCAGCAGCACCGTGCCTTCCTCCACCTGATCGCCCTCGGCGAAGCTCATCGCGCTGACGATGCCGGCATGCGGGGCGGCGATGGTGTGCTCCATCTTCATGGCCTCCAGGATCAGCAGGGCCTCGCCCTTCTTCACCTTCTGGCCGTCGGCCGCCATGACCCGGATCAGCTTGCCCGGCAGCGGTGCCGTGATGGCACCGCCCGCCTGCGTGTCGTCCATGTCCGCATCCATCGGGTCGATCAGTTCCAGCTTCCATTGCCCGGTTTCACGCAGCACCGTCAGGCCGTGGCCATCGCGGGCAACCAGTGCATTGACCCTGTGACCATCCAGCCGGGCCATCAGTTCACCACTGGCGTCCAGCTGCGCGTCAGCCATCACGGATGTGCCGCCCGGCAGGTCCAGCACCATCCCGCCGCCCCGGCAGTACCGCACCGAAACCTCTGTCTGGGCATCCCCGGCGGCGAAGGTCATCACCTCCCGCCCGTCATCGTTCAGGCGCCAGCCGCTGACGCTGTCCCAGGGGCTGAACGGGTCGTTGGCATGGGCACTGCTGGCCGTGGCCTGGCGTTCGGCGATCACCGACAGGGTGGCGAGCGCCAGCACCGTGTCGTCGGTCTCGGCCGGGGGCGGCAGCAGGTCCCCGGAGAACCTTTCGATGAAGCCGGTGTCCAGGTCCGCCGCATCGAAGGCGGCATGGGTGACGAGTTGCTTCAGGAAGAAGACATTGGTCACCAGTCCCGCGACGCGGGTCCGTTCCAGCAGTCCCGCCATCCGGCGAATGGCCTCGGCCCGGTCCTTTCCATGCACGATCAGCTTGGCGATCATCGGGTCGTAGAACGGGGTGACGCTGTCGCCTTCACGCACGCCGGTGTCCACGCGCAGGCCATTGCCGCCCGGCCCGGTATCGCCGTCGGGGAACCGCAGCCGTGTCAGCTTGCCCGTGGCCGGCAGGAACATGCGGTTGGGGTTCTCGGCATACAGCCGGGCCTCCAGCGCGTGGCCGTTGATGCTCAGGTCTTCCTGCGCCAGGGGCAGGGGCTCGCCCGCCGCGACGCGGATCTGCCATTCCACCAGGTCCTGGCCGGTGATCAGTTCCGTCACCGGGTGTTCCACCTGCAGGCGGGTGTTCATCTCCATGAAGAAGAACCGGTCGGGGCGCAGTCCCTCCGACACGTCGGCAATGAACTCGATGGTGCCGGCACCGTGGTAGTCGATGGCGCGGGCGGCGGCCACGGCGGCATCCCCCATCGCCTTGCGCATTTCCGGTGGCATGTCGGGTGCCGGCGCTTCCTCGATCACCTTCTGGTGGCGGCGCTGGATGGAGCAATCCCGCTCGAACAGGTGCACCGCGTTGCCATGCGTGTCGCCGAAGACCTGGACTTCGATGTGGCGCGGCTTGACCAGGTACTTCTCGATCAGCACGCGTTCGTCACCGAAGGCGTTCTTGCCCTCCCGCATCGCGCCTTCCAGCGCCTTGGGGAAGTCCGCCGCCTTGTGCACCTGGCGCATGCCCTTGCCGCCGCCACCGGCAACCGCCTTGATCAGCACGGGATAGCCGATGCGCTCGGCCTCCGCCGCCAGCATCTCGGGGTCCTGGTCCTCGCCATGGTATCCTGGCACCACCGGCACCCCGGCCTCTTCCATGATCGCCTTGGCGGCGTCCTTCAGTCCCATGCGGCGGATGGAATCCGCGCTGGGGCCGATGAAGGTCAGACCGGCAGCGGCAATCGCATCCGCGAATGCGGCATTTTCGGAAAGGAAGCCATAGCCGGGGTGGATCGCCTGCGCCCCGGTGCGCAGCGCCGCGTCCAGCACACGGTCGGCCAGCAGGTAACTCTTCGTCACCTCCGATTCGCCGATGCGCACGGCCTCGTCCGCCATGGCCACATGCATGGCATTGGCGTCGGCGTCGGAATGCACGGCAACGGTGCGGATGCCCATGTGGCGGGCGGTACGAATGACGCGACAGGCGATCTCGCCACGGTTCGCGATCAGGATCTTGTCGAACAAAGCCATGATACGCCCCTTACATCCGGAACACGCCGAAGGAAGTATCCTCCAGCGGCTTGTTGATTGCGGCGGAAAGCGCCAGCCCCATGGTCATGCGGCTGTCCACCGGGTCCACCAGGCCGTCGTCCCAGAGGCGCGACGTGGCGAAATAGGGGTCGGACTGTTCCTCGAACTGATCGATGATCGGCTGCTTGAAGGCGGCTTCCTCCGCCGCCGACCACTCCCTGCCCTGGCGTTCGTGATTGGCCCGGGTGACGGTGGCAAGCACCCCCGCCGCCTGTTCCGATCCCATCAGCGCCAGCCGGGCCGACGGCCACATCCACAGGAAGCGGGGGCTGTAGGACCGGCCGCACATGCCGTAGTTGCCCGCGCCGTAGGATCCGCCGACGACCATGGTGAACTTCGGCACCTTCGTCGTGGCAACGGCCGTCACCAGCTTGGCGCCATCCTTGGCAATGCCGCCGGATTCATACTTCCGCCCGACCATGAAGCCGGAGATGTTCTGCAGGAACAGCAGCGGGACATGGCGCTGGCTGCAGAGTTCGATGAAATGTGCGCCCTTCTTCGACGATTCCGAGAACAGGATGCCATTGTTGGCCACGATGCCGACCGGGTAGCCCATGATCCGCGCGAAGCCGCAGACCAGTGTCTGGCCATAGAGCTTCTTGAACTCGTCGAACTCCGACCCGTCGACCATGCGCGCGATCAGTTCGCGCACGTCGTAGGGCTGGCGCACGTCACGCGGCAGGATGCCGTAAAGCTCCTCCGGGTCGAACGCCGGGGCCACGGGGGCCTTGAATTCCAGGCTGGGTGCCTTGATCCGGTTCAGGTTGGCGACGATGTTGCGCGCCATGGCCAGCGCGTGAGCGTCGTTCACGGCATAATGGTCGGTGACGCCGGAGGTGCGTGAATGCACGTCGGCACCGCCCAGGTCCTCGGCGCTGACCACTTCGCCCGTTGCCGCCTTCACCAGCGGCGGACCGCCGAGGAAGATGGTGCCCTGCTGGCGCACGATGATCGCGTCGTCGGACATGGCGGGCACATAGGCCCCGCCCGCGGTGCAGCTGCCCATGACGACGGCGATCTGAGGAATGCCCTGCGCCGACATGTTGGCCTGGTTGTAGAAGATGCGGCCGAAATGCTCACGGTCGGGGAACACGTCCGGCCACTGCGGCAGGTTCGCGCCGCCGCTGTCCACCAGCGAGATGCAGGGCAGGTTGTTTTCCAGCGCCACTTCCTGCGCCCGCAGATGCTTCTTCACGGTCTCGCGGTAATAGGTGCCGCCCTTCACCGTCGCATCGTTGCAGATGATGATGCATTCACGTCCCGACACCCGGCCGATGCCGGTGATGATGCCGCCCGACGGCACCTCGCCGTCGTACTGGCCCCAGGCCGCGAGCTGGTTCAGTTCCAGGAACGGCGCGCCTGGGTCCACCAGGGCGCGGATGCGTTCGCGGGGCAGCATCTTGCCCCGTTCGAGGGGGCGCTTGCGCGACCGCCCCCCGCCCCCCTGCTTGACCTCCGCCCCCCGTTCCTTCAGACGCGCGATCTCGCCGCTCCACTGCGCCGAATTGGCCTTGAACGCGTCGGACCGCGTATTGATCTCGGATTTCAGCACAGGCATCTGCGACGCTCCCCCCACGGACCTACTCTCATACTGCTCCCTGTTGTAGATCATGTTCGCGGCGGGTGGAAACACTGCTGTCCCGCACGCCAGCCATTCATCTTTCGAGCAGTCGGCCTTCCCCGGACGGCAACAGGGCCTCGATGTCGATCCGGCCGATCCTGGCCAGTGCCGTCGCGTCCGCCGACGACATGGGACGGCCCAGCAGGAAGCCCTGCCCGTGGGTGGAGCCATTGTCGCGCACGAACGCCAGCTGGTGTGCCGTCTCGATCCCCTCCGACACCGTGTCGATGTGCATCTTGGCCGCCATGTCCAGGATGGAACCGGTGATGGCGCGGCTGTCGGCGTCCTTCTCGATCGTCAGGATGAAGGTGCCATCCACCTTCACTTCGTCGGTCGGCAGGGACAGCAGGTTTGTCAGGGACGCATAGCCGGTACCGAAATCATCCAGCGAGATGCCGATGCCATGTTCGCGCAATGCCGCGATATTGGTCTCGACGCCGGAACCGGGATTGGCCAGCAGCACGTTCTCCGTGACCTCCACCTTCAGCATCGCGGGCTGGATTCCGCGGCTCTCCAGGACCTGCAGCAGGTCCTTGTACATGCCCCCGCTGGACAGGTCGGTCGTGGTGGCATTGAGCGATATGCGCGGCACCGTCAGGCCGACGTCGCGCCAATGCGTCAACTGGTCGATGATCGCGTCACGCATGATGAAACCGACCTTGCGCGCGATGTGCGGATGCATCAGCGCCGGCCAGAACCGGGCGGGACCGAGGATCGAGCCGTCTTCCTCCAGGACCCGGACCAGGGCCTCGAATGAACTGACCTGGCCGTCGGACAGGCGGATGATCGGCTGGAAATAGGCGACGACACGCCCGGCATCTATCGCGTGCTGCAGGAAGCTCGAGGCGCTCTCGCGGACCTCGAACCTGTTGCGCATGCAGTCGTTGAAGAACGCGATGCCGACCTCCGGGTCGTCATGTGCGGCGCGAAAGGCCAGGTCGGCGGCACGCAGCAGGTCGACCGGCATCTGTCCGTCGGCGGGGTAGAGCGCGACGGCCCCCTGCGGTTCGATGTCCAGGCGCTTGCGCAGGATCGCGACGGAACGGTTCAGCAGTGTGAGGATCTCGACCAGGCGGTTGTTCAGCGCAACCGTGTCCGCGACGTCTTCCATCAGGAACGAGAATGCATCGAACGACGTTCGGGCCAGGATTTCCCCGTCGCCCATCTGGGACCGCATGGCATTCGCGATCTCGCGCAGCATCATGTCGGTCAGTGACATGCCGAGGGATTGCCTGACGGTCATGATCTCGGGCACGCCGATGGTGACCAGGCCGAACGCGGGCCGGTTCTCGTCCGCCACCCAGTCGGCCAGGACCTTCTCGAAGGACTGGCTGTTGCGGACGCGGGTGACGGGGTCATTCTCCATCGCCGCGATCAGCCGCGCCTGGATCTCGTGCTGGTCCGTGACATCCTGGAAGATGCCTTCCAGGCGCGGGTTGCCGTTCCCGGGCACGACCCGCCTGCCGCGCACCCTGACGTGGCGGCTGTGCTTCTTCTCGTCGATGAACCTGGCGGTGATGTCGAAGGGGCGACCGGCTTCAGACGCGAGTTTCATGTTGGTGATGATCCGGGTGCGGTCCGGGTCCGGAAAATACGAAAGCGCGGTCTCCAGTGATGGCCCCCTTGCCTGGTCGAGGCCATGGATGTTGAAGATGCCGTCGGTCCAGTTCAGCTGGTGCGTCACCAGGTCCAGTTCCCATTGCCCGACGGCAAGGCCGGTTTCCAGGCGTTCCAGCCGATCGGCCAGGGACGCCCGTTGCGACTCCAGCTCGTTGATCACCCTCTGGTCCTCGGTGGTCTTGATCGTGTACTCGGCGGCGGCAATCATCCGCTCCACCAGGCTGGCAAAGCGGCACAGGATCGTCGTCTGTTCCTCGCTGATCTGCCTGGGCTGGATGTCGGCAACGCAGATGGTGCCGATCCGGTGTCCGTTGATGGTGCGAATCGGCGCGCCTGCATAGGCCCGCAGGTGAGGTTCGCTGGCGACCAGCGGAAGATCACTGAAACGATCGTCCAGCAACGCGTTCTCGACCACCATCGGCAGGTCATCGCGGATGGTGTGATCGCAGAACGACTCCGCGCGCGGGATCTGGGTCAGCTTCATGCCGTGGCTGGACTTGAACCACAGCCGGTCCTCGTCGATCAGGGAGATGAAACCGATGGGGAAGGCGAGTGCCTTGACGAGGTGGAGGACCAGGTGGTCGAAATCCGTATCCGGTGGTGCATCGATGAGATTCAGGCTGCGCAATGCCGCCAATCTGCTGCGTTCATTGGCGCGCATCGTGGTCTCGGAGAACGAGTTGTTCATGAATTCATCTACATCAGGCCAAGCCAAACCCGGTGTGTGAATCCGGGTATCCGGATACCAAACTATCGCTGTTCTTGTTGATTGGCCAATACTTTGGCGAAACCGCATTCATGTTTTGCGCGGCATGGTGTCATGGGGCATTGCCCGGCAGATGCGGCGTGCAGCGTTCGCGGGGGATTTCAGTCGAAGCGCGGCCGGACGTCGGCTTCCAGCAGCGCGAACAGCAGGTGGTCGCGCCAGTAGCCGGAAATGCGCAGGTACTTTCGCGCGTAGCCTTCCTCGGTAAAGCCTGCCTTGCGCAGCAGGTTGGCGCTCGGCTGGTTCTCCGGCAGGCAGGCGGCTTCGATGCGATGCAGGCCCAGTTCCCCGAACGACCAGTCGCAGACCTGCGTGATGGCAGCGGCCATGTAGCCCTGGCGTGCGTGATGCTGTCCCATCCAGTACCCGGCAGAGGCAGCCTGGGTCACGCCGCGCCGGACGTTCGACAGGGTGATGCCGCCCAGCAGGGCGTCGTCGCCGTTGCGGAAGATCAGGAAGGAATAGGCCATGTCGGCCTTGGCATCGCGCTGGTACAGGCGAAGTCTCCGGCGGAAGGAGAACCGCGACAGGGCATCGGCTGGCCAGGTTGGCTCCCAGGGTTCCAGGAATGCCCGGCTTTCCGTCCGCAGTTCGGCCCAGGCACGCCAGTCATGCGGCATCGGCGGGCGCAGGTAGATGCGCCGCCCCCGCAGCAATGGCCTCGCGTCATCTGTCGCCATGTTCGTGAACATGGGGCCTCCATCGTGCGAACACCGGTCGTCTGGCAAGGCGCCGATCCGGACCGGTGCTTCCACCGGGGCAGGGCGTCAGGACATGCCCGTGGGCGGCCGGTCAGAAGCGCCGTCCCGGCACGGCGCCCGGGCGAGTGCCGGTGCAGGCCTTGCCTCCGGTTCAGGCAAAGTGTGCGGCGAAGACCTCCGGCGTGGCAAGCTGTTCCGTGTCGCCGACCGCGGCGAGCGCCAGCGGCTTGCCACTCTCGAACAGCCTGGCGGCAACGCGGCGGGTGGCATCCACGTCCACCTCGTCCACCCGGGCCAGCAGGTCGGATGTCTGCAGCGGCTGGCCATGGACAAGCACCTGGCGGGCGATCTGTTCCAGCCGTGCCGAGGAACTTTCCAGCGACATCACCAGCCCGGCCTTCATCTGGGCGCGGGCACGGGCGGTCTCCACCTCGTTCGCATCACGCGCCACGCGCCTGATCTCCTCCGCCAGCACCGGGCCGAGTTCTGCCACGCTTTCCGGGGCCGATGCGGCGTAGACACCCACCATGCCGCCGTCGGCCATGGCACCGGCAAAGCTGAACACGGAATAGGCGAGGCCGCGCTTTTCGCGCACTTCCTGGAACAGGCGGGAGGACATGCCGCCGCCCAGCAGGTTGGATACCACCTGCGCGGTGATGAAATCCGGGTCGTGGATGGCGATTCCGTCGAACCCGAGCGCCAGGTGCGTCTGTTCCAGCGACCGGGGATCGATGATCGATCCGCCCCGCCAGACCGCGGCCTCCGGTGCGTCGGTATCCACCGCGCCGACATCGGCGAACAGCTTCTCGATGGCCTTGACGAAGGCATCCGGGTCAACGGCCCCGGCCGCCGCGACAACCATCCGCTGGGCCCCGTAGCCGCGCCCCAGGAAGCCCTGCAGGTCGCTGCGGGCAAAGGTGGCGACCCTTTCGGGCAGGCCGAGGATGGACCTGCCCACGGCCTGGTCGGGATAGGCCGCGGCCTGCAGGTGATCGAAGATCAGGTCGTCGGGCGTGTCGTTGACCTGGGCGATTTCCTGGCGCACCACCTCGCGTTCGCGCGCCAGTTCATCCTCCGGGAAGGTCGATTGCAACAGGATGTCGGCGATCAGCTCGATGGCCAGGTCGGTGTCGTCGCGCATGACCCGGGCGTAATAGGCGGTCTGCTCCCGGCTGGTATAGGCGTTCAGGTAGCCGCCCACGTCCTCGATCTCCTCCGCGATGCGCAGGGCGGACCGCCGGGTGGTACCCTTGAACGCCATGTGCTCCAGCATGTGCGCCAGGCCGTTTTCCTCGGGCCGTTCGTGCCGCCCGCCAACATCCACCCAGACGCCGACGGAGACGGTTTCGACGCCGGGCATCGGGGCGACCGCGACACGCAGGCCGTTGGACAGGGTGTGCAGCATTCCCGTGGCCACCGCATCGGCGCGCATCATGCGCCACCTTCGGAGACGAGACGGGCGTGGGCTTCGAGGTGACGCTGGATGGCGCCGAGGTCATTGGGCAGGGTGATACTCCGTTCCTTGCGGTCGTGCAGGTCGGCCAGCCGTTCGGGCAGTGCCGGGTGCAGGCCGATGGCGCGCTGCACCGCGTCCGGGAACTTCGCCGGATGGGCGGTGGCCAGGCTGACCGTCGGTACGTGGGGGGCGATACGGCCGTCGGCCCGTGCCTGCCGGGCGGCGGCGGTGCCGATGGCGCTGTGAGGGTCGAGGATCTCGCCGGTTTCGGCATGGACCCGGCGCATCTCGGCCAGGGTCGCGTCCTCGTCGATCCGCCGGGCGGTGAAGACCCGCCGGGCCTTGGCGAAGCTCTCGGCTGGGGCGTTGAAACCGCCGGACTGCTTCAGGTTGTCCATCAGGCCCTGGACGCGCGGCCCGTCGCGCCCCACCAGGTCGAACAGCAACCGCTCGAAATTGGATGAAACCTGGATGTCCATCGACGGGCTCATGGTCGCGGTCACGCCCCGGGTGCGATACTCGCCGGTGTCGAAGAACCGGGTCAGGATGTCGTTGACGTTGGTCGCGATCAGCAGCGAATCGACCGCCAGGCCCATGCGGCGCGCGACTTCCCCGGCAAAGACATTGCCGAAATTGCCCGACGGCACGGAAAACGCGATCGGCTGTCCACCAAGCGCGATCCCGGCGTGAACGTAATAGACCACCTGTGCCGCGACCCGCGCCCAGTTGATCGAGTTGACGGCGGACAGGCGCATCCGGTCGCGGAACTGCAGGTCGTTGAAGGCGGCCTTCACCAGCGCCTGGCAATCGTCGAAATCACCTTCGATGGCGATGGCGTGGACGTTGGGATCCTCCACCGTCGTCATCTGGCGGCGCTGCACGTCGGATACCCGGCCAAGCGGGTACAGGATGAAGATGTCGACGGCATCCCGGCCCCGACAGCCTTCGAGGGCGGCAGAGCCGGTATCGCCGGACGTGGCACCGAGGATCGTCACCCGTTCCCCGCGATCCGACAGCACCCGGTCGAAGAACCGGCCCAGCGCCTGCAAGGCGAAATCCTTGAACGCCAGGGTGGGGCCGTGAAACAGTTCCATCAACCAGTCGTTCGCGCCGATCTGCTTCAGCGGCGCGACGGCGGTGTGGTCAAAGGCGGCATAGGTATCCGCCATCATCTGCCGGAAGTCGTCGTGCGGGATGCTGTTGCCGGTCAGCGGCCCGAGCACCCGTGTCGCCAGGTCGGCGTAGCCCAGTCCCCGGCATGCATCCAGGTCCAGTTCGGGCAGGGTGTCTGGCACGTACAGGCCACCATCGCGGGCCAGCCCGGTCAGCAGCACATCGTCGAATTCCAGGACCGGGGCGATGCCCCGGGTGCTCACATAACGCACACGGACCTCTTGCTCATCTGAGTGGGGACGGGGTGTTTCGCGCTCAGGCAGACAACTGCCGAAGCTCACCCTTGACGACATCGGCGAGGATTTCCACCACTTGCTCCGGTGTCTCTGCCACGGCCAGGGCCGCCGCATCGACTTCCTTCAGCGGGTGCGTCAGGGACGGGTCATGCTGGACAATCAGCGGCGTGTTCATGGCGGCGGCATAGCCGGCGTCGAAGGCGGCATTCCACTGCTTGTACTTGTCGCCGACGCGGACGACGACGCCGTCGGCCCGCCCGATCAGGGTCCGGGTCCGGCTCGCGTTGATCTTCCCGCCCTTGTGATCCTTCCAGAAGCCGCTGTTCTCCTCCCCCAGGATGGACACGCCGCAATCGTCGCTGGACCCGTGATCGGTCACGGGCGCGGTGAATTCGATTTCCAGGCCGGCGGCGGCGGCACCGGTGACGAGCACGACCGCGGCGGCGAGGGCAACGCGGGAGCGTTTGCGGCGGGCAACGGCTTCGGGGGAGACCTTGCCGTGGAGTTTCATCAGATCGTCGCACAGTTCGGCGGCGGTGGGGCGGTTTTCCGTGGTGAAAAGATCACCGGGGCGATCTCGGACCGGGCGATCCTGCAATGCGAAGATCAGTGCGCCGCCGATACCACTAGCCGTTATAACGGCCCGGCCGCCGAGGACCTTGCGGGAGAGGCGCACGACGCGGGACGGATCGGGCCGTAGCCGGAACGGCGCACTAGGGTGGGCCGCGGGCCATACTCGAGAATCTGATGCTGCCGTGGGGAGGGGCGCGGCC
>CAJYBQ010000071.1 GCA_913064755.1 uncultured Alphaproteobacteria bacterium | reverse complement strand
TATGCCACCAACAGCCTGATGCTGCACCGCGGGCTGCTGGAGACCGGTCGCCGGTACTACGTGATCTATGAATTCTGGGGCGTGCGCATGCGGGCCCCCTTCGTCATCCTGGAACACGAATAGACCACAGCCCGGCCTGGCCCGGAACCGCCATGAATCAGCCGTATTGGTGATCTATCCCCGTCATTGGGTTCGCTGTGGATAAAGTGGTCCACAAAATATCTGGTCGACCGTGTCGCGGTGCCCATGCGTCGGCGGTCGCGCGGTGATAGGGTCCGGGCATCATGGCTGACATCATCGACGCACGCATGCCGGAACCGATGGCCCCCTCCGTTCACGAGGAAGCGCCGAAGGAACTGCCGCACAACCTGGAGGCCGAGCAGCAATTGCTCGGCGCCCTGCTCTACAACAACGACGCGGCATCGCGGCTGATCGATTTCCTGCGCGCCGATCATTTCTTCCAGCCGCTGCACGGGCGCATCTACGACGCGATCCTGACCCTGATCGAACGCGGCGAACTGGCCAACCCGGTGACCCTGAAGACCCGCTTCGCCCAGGACGAGGCCATGCAGGGCATGGGGGGTGCCGGGTACCTGGTCGACCTGACCGCGCGGGCCGTGAACGCGATCCGGGCCGAGGAATATGCCCGCATCCTCTACGACTTCTACCTGCGGCGCCAGATCATCCTGCTGTCCGACGAGATGGCGGAGCGCAGCCGCGACGCCGACCTGTCCGACACGGCGGAGAAGCAGATCGAGGCGGCGGAAGCCAGCCTGTTCTCCCTCGCCGAGGCCGGCGAGGCGCAGAACGACCTGCGGCCCTTCAAGCAGGCCATCCTGGAAAGCCTGGAAAGCATCCAGGCCGCCCACAACCGGGTCGGGCAACTGGTCGGGGCGACCACCGGCCTGCGCGACCTGGACAACTGGCTGGGCGGTCTGCACAAGACCGACATGCTGGTGCTTGCCGCCCGTCCGGGCATGGGCAAGACATCGCTGGCCGTCACCATCGGGCTGAACGCCGCCCGCGCCTATCGCGAGATCCGCGACGAGTCCGGCCACGTGGTGGATACCGAGGGGGCGGTGGTCGGCTTCTTCAGCCTTGAAATGTCGCGCGAACAGCTGGCCACCCGCGTGGTCTCGGAACAGACCCGCATCCGCTCCAACGACCTGCGCAAGGGCACCATCGACCGCGACACCTATCTGAACACGGTCGTGCCCGCGACCCAGGCGCTGGTCGACCTGCCGTTCTTCATCGACGACACGCCCGCCATCTCCATCGCGCAGCTGCGGTCCCGCGCCCGGCGGCTGAAGCGCCAGCACGGGCTGGGCATGATCATCATCGACTACATCCAGCTGATGCGACCCTCCGGGGCCAAGCGGACCGAGAACCGGGTGCAGGAAATCACCGAGATCACCCAGGGCCTGAAGGCCGTGGCGAAGGAACTCTCGGTGCCGGTGCTGGCCCTGTCGCAGCTTTCCCGCGCCGTGGAACAGCGCGACGACAAGCGGCCGCAGCTGTCGGACCTGCGTGAATCCGGATCCATCGAACAGGACGCCGACGTGGTCATGTTCATCTATCGCGAATCCTACTACGAGCAGAAGAACAAGCCCGACGAGACCGACCAGGTGGCGATGGAGGAATGGCAGGAGAAGATGAACCGGATCTACAACAAGACCGAGGTCATCATCAGCAAGCAGCGGCATGGTCCCACCGGCACCATCGAACTCTATTTCGAACCCGAGTACACCACCTTCAAGAACTATGACCGCATCCACGACCCGAGTGACATTCAGTGACGGCCAGACCATCGCAGGCATGGCAGCCGTGGAGCCGGTGACCGGGCCGATGGCGACCCCGACCCCGACGCCCTTTCCGGCGCCGGAGATCGCGGCCGCGCGACTGCTGATCGACCTGGATGCCCTGGCCGCGAACTGGCGCACCATCGCGGCGCTGGCACCGGGGGCGGAGACGGCGGGCGTGGTGAAGGCGGATGCCTATGGCATCGGGCTGGAGCCCGCGGTGCGGGCGCTGCATGCCGCCGGGTGCCGCACGTTCTTCTGCGCCACCATCGACGAGGGCATCCGGCTGCGCCGGACCCTGCCCGATGCCCGGGTGCTGGTGCTGAACGGCCTGCTGCCGGGCAGCCAGTCGACCTTCACCGGGCACGGGCTGATCCCGGTGCTGAACGACCTTTCCGACATCGCGCGCTGGCAGGACTGGGCACGGTCGCTCGGCCGGCGCCTGCCCTGCGCGGTGCAGCTGGATACCGGCATGACCCGGCTGGGGCTGAAGGGACCGGACACCGAAAGGCTGGCCTCCGAGCCAGGGCGGCTGGACGGGCTGGACCTGCGGCTCTGGCTGACCCATCCGGCCTGCGCCGACGTGCCGACGCATCCGCTGAACCGGACCCAGCTCGACCGGTTCCGGACACGGTTGCAACACCTGCCCGCGGCCCCGGCATCGTTCTGCAATTCCCCCGCCGTGCACCTCGGGCCGGACAGGCATTTCGATCTCATCCGCCCCGGCGTGGCCCTCTACGGCGCCAACCCGACCCCCGCAGCAAAGCTCAGAATGCGGGAAGTCATTCATCTAAAAGCAAAAATTCTGCAAATCCATCGCGTTGACACCCCCCGGACCGTTGGCTACGGTGCGACGCATCCCGTGGACGGCCCGGCGCGTATCGCGACCGTCGGTGTCGGCTATGGTGACGGGTATCCAAGGTCGCTGAGCGGCCGGGCAGAGGGTCGGATCGGCGACCACGTGGTGCCTTTGGTGGGGCGCGTTTCAATGGATCTGACCACATTCGATGTCTCTGCGGTGCCGGAGGCGCTGGCCGGCCCGGGGGCGGAGATTTCCCTGATCGGCGGCGGCGTGGACATCGACCGGCTGGCCCATGCGGGCGGCACCATTGCCTATGAACTGCTGACCGGCCTCGGCCGACGCTACAGCCGGACCTGGTCCGGGACCGGCGCCGACACCGGTTCCGACGCCGGAACGCCGACCATCACCGGCCGGGAAGGAACCGTCTGAGCCATGCGTTTCAACGTCCTTGCCATGATCGGTTCGGTCATCCTGCAGTTCCTCGGTGCCGTCGGGCGCCTGACGCTGTTCACCGGGCAGGCGCTGCGCCATTGCGTGACGCCGAAATTCTATTTCCGCATCCTCGGCCGCCAGATGCTGCAGATCGGCTATTTCTCGCTGCCGGTGATCGGGCTGACCGCCTTCTTCACCGGCGCGGTGCTGGCCTTGCAGATCTACATCGGCGGGGCGCGGTTCAATGCGGAGAGCCTCGTGTCCTCCATCGTCGTGCTGGGCATCACCCGCGAACTGGGACCGGTGATCGGCGGGCTGATGGTCGCGGGCCGGGTCTCGGCGGCCATGGCGGCGGAGATCGGCCCCGTGCGCGTGACCGAACAGATCGACGCCCTGACCACCCTCTCGACCAACCCGTTCAAGTACCTGGTGGCGCCGCGCCTGATAGCCGGGGCCACCATGCTGCCGCTGCTGGTGCTGGTGGCGGACGTCATCGGCGTCTTCGGCGGCTTTGTCGTCGGCACCCAGAAGCTGGGTTTCAACGTCGGCACCTACCTGCAGAACACGGTTGATTTCCTGCATGCCGACGATGTCGTCTCCGGCCTGGTGAAGGCATCGATCTTCGGCTTCCTGATTTCCCTGATGGGCTGCTACCACGGCTTCATGAGCCGCGGCGGTGCCCAGGGTGTCGGGCGCGCCACGACCAACGCCGTGGTGTCCGCCTCCATCATGATCCTCTGCGCCAATTACGTGATCACCGAACTGTTCTTTGCCCAATGACCGGTCAGCCGAAAATCAGCCTCCGCGGCGTCCACAAGCACTTCGGCCCCAAGCATGTCCTGCGCGGCATCGACCTGGACGTCCAGCGCGGCCAGTCGCTGGTGGTCATCGGCGGGTCGGGCACCGGCAAGTCGGTCATGCTGAAATGCATCCTCGGCCTGATCCGCCCCGACACCGGGGAGATCCTGATCGACGGCCAGGATGTCACCCGGCTGAACAACCGCGACCGCGAAGCCACCATGAACCGCATGGGCATGCTGTTCCAGGGCGGGGCCCTGTTCGACAGCCTGAAGGTCTGGGAGAACGTCGCCTTCGGCCTGATCCAGGGCAAGAGCATGGCGCGTGACAAGGCCCGCGAGATCGCCATCGCGAAGCTGTCACAGGTCGGCCTGCCTGCCGACGTGGGCGAGCTTTCACCGGCGGAGCTTTCCGGCGGCATGCAGAAACGTGTCGGCCTGGCCCGCGCGATCGCCACCGACCCGGAAATCATCTTCTTCGACGAGCCGACCACCGGCCTCGACCCCATCATGGCGGACGTGATCAACGACCTGATCCTGAAGTGCGTCAAGGAACTGGGGGCCACGACGATCTCCATCACCCACGACATGGCCTCCGCCCGCAAGATCGCGGACCGCGTGGCCATGATCCATGCGGGACAGATCCTCTGGCACGGGCTGGCCAGCGACATCGACCATTCCGGCAACGAGTACGTGGACCAGTTCATCAACGGTCGCGCCGAAGGCCCGATCCAGATGCAGGTCCGGAAGCTGTGAGGCGTCCGCTTTCCGGTTCGATCGACCTCTGCACCAGCCCGCCGCCCCGCCCGAACGACCACCCGCGGGGCCGTCAAGCCAGATGCGCGGGCATCGGTGCGGCATCGACGGCACGCGCAGGGACCCCCCGGGCAGGCGCCGGCTAGATGGCCAAGGCAAGCATCAGGTACGTCTGCCGCGAATGCGGTGCCAGCTACCCCAAGTGGCGCGGCATCTGCGACGCCTGCGGCACCGCGTCCTCCGTCGAGGAAGAGGCCGTCACCCCCCGCCCGCGTGCCTTTGGTGCCGTGAGTTCCAGCCGGTCCCGCCCTGCCGTGCTGACCGACCTGTCGGTGCAGACCCTGGACGAACCCCGGCGCGGCAGCGGCATCGGCGAACTGGACCGGGTGCTGGGCGGCGGTCTGGTGCGGGGTTCCGCCATCCTGATCGGCGGGGAGCCGGGCATCGGCAAGTCCACCCTGCTGCTGCAGACCGCCACCGCCATGGCCCAGACCGGGGCCAGGGTGATCTATGTCTCGGGGGAGGAGGCCACCACCCAGATCGCGATGCGGGCGCGGCGGCTCGGCGTCGATGGCGCGCCGGTGCAGGTGACCAATGCCAACGGGCTGGGGGAGATCCTGGCCACCCTGCAGGAACACGGCGACACCGACCTGGTGATCATCGATTCCATCCAGACCGTCTTCTCCGAACAGCTGGAAAGCGCGCCGGGCACCGTCGCCCAGGTGCGGGCCACGGCGCATGAGCTGATCCAGTACGCCAAGAAGTCCGGCACCTCCGTCGTGCTGGTCGGCCATGTCACCAAGGACGGCCAGATCGCCGGACCGCGCGTGCTGGAACACATGGTGGACACGGTGCTGTATTTCGAAGGCGACCGCAGCCACCAGTTCCGCATCCTGCGCGCGGTGAAGAACCGCTTCGGTGCCGCCGACGAGATCGGCGTGTTCGAGATGGCGGAGGCGGGGCTGATCGAGACCCCGAATCCGTCGGCGCTGTTCCTGGGGGAGCGGGAGGAACCGGTTGCCGGTGCCGCCGTCTTCGCCGGCATGGAAGGCAGCCGCCCGATCCTGGTGGAGATCCAGGCACTGGTGGCGCCGTCGCCGCTGGCCACCCCGCGCCGTGCCGTCGTCGGCTGGGACGCCGGGCGCCTGGCCATGATCCTGGCGGTGCTCGACACCCGGCTGGGGCTGTCGCTGGGCCAGAACGAGGTCTATCTGAACGTGGCAGGCGGCCTGCGGATCAACGAACCGGCAGCGGACCTGGCGGTGGCGGCGGCCCTGCTGTCCTCGCTGTCGGACGACCCGGTACGGGGGGCCACGGTCGTCTTCGGCGAGATCGGCCTGTCGGGCGAGGTGCGCCGGGTCGCCCGCGCCGAGGCGCGCATGAAGGAAGCTTCGAAGCTGGGTTTCCGCCATGCCATCGCGCCTGCCGGGTCCGAGGGTCGCGACCAGTTGCGGGTGACGGAGATTGACCGGCTGGACGCGCTCGCCGCACTCTTCCCGCTGGATGAGGGGCACTGACATGAGCCTGACCTTCGCGGACCTGATCATCTTGGGAATCATCGCCCTGTCGGCGGTGTTCGGCCTGATGCGCGGTTTCACGCGCGAGGTCCTGTCGCTGGGCAGCTGGGTCGGGGCCGGTGTCGCCGCCTGGTACGGCCAGCCTTACCTGCGGCCGCTGGTACTGGAACAGGTCGGCGACAGCACCGTGGCCGACATCGTCTCTGCCGTCGCGATCTTCCTGGTGGTGCTGGTGATCCTGATCGTCATCACCCATTCCATCGCCAGCCGGGTGCGCGAAAGCCGCGCCATGGGGGCGCTGGACCGGTCGCTGGGCCTGCTGTTCGGCGTGGCGCGCGGTGGCCTTGTCATCATCGCGGCCTGGCTGGTGATCGATTACCTGATGCCCGACAACCCGCCGAAGACGGTGCGGGACGCCAGGTCGCTGCCCTACGTGAAGCTGGCAACCGAGTATGTCACCTCGGTCATTCCGCGACGGGTGCAGGAATCCACCCGCGGCAACGTGGACGATGCCCGCGACAAGGCGGAAAAGGCCGGACGCGCCGCACGGGCACTGCGCCCGCTGCTGGACGACGAAGCAAATCGCAGCCGCGACGGGGAAGCGCAGGACGCCAGCCCCGAGAAGGGCTATACGAAGGAACAGAACCGAGATCTGGACCGTTTGATGGATTCCGTGACGGAGCGCGAATGAGCACCAATTCTTCCGGGACGACCCTCCCGTTCGATGACGATCATTTCCAGGAGGAATGCGCCGTCTTTGGTGTCTGGGGTGCCGACGGCGCCGCCGGGCTGACCGCCCTCGGGCTGCATGCATTGCAGCATCGCGGGCAGGAGGCCTGCGGCATCGTTGCCTTCGACAGCGGCCAGTTCCACGTCCACCGGGCCCTCGGCCTGGTCGGTGACGTGTTCGGCAAGGGCGCGGCCGACGGCGACGCGGGCAGCCCGATCGCCCGGCTGACCGGCAAGGCCGCCATCGGCCACACCCGCTATGCCACCTCCGGCAAGACCATGATCCGCAACATCCAGCCGCTCTGGACGGACCTGGATGAATCCGGCGGTTTCGCCCTGGCGCACAACGGCAACCTGACCAATGCCCGCCAGCTGAAGCAGGAACTGCGGGCGGAGGGGCGGCGGTTCCAGTCCACCACCGATACCGAGGTCATCCTGGACCTGGTGGCGCGCAGCAACGAACGCCAGCTGGTGAAGCGGCTGGTGCACGCGATGGAGCGGATCGTCGGCGCCTATTCCCTGGTCGCCCTGTCGAAGAAGAAGCTGATCGCCGCCCGTGACCCCGCCGGGGTCCGCCCGCTGGTGCTGGGGCGGCTGGACGATGCCTGGGTGGTGTCTTCCGAGACCTGCGGCCTGGACATCATCGGGGCCGATTTCGTGCGCGACGTGCAGCCCGGCGAGATGATCGTCATCGACGAGAACGGGATGACCAGCGACTTCCCGCTGAAGAAATCCGCGCCGCATTTCTGCATCTTCGAATACGTCTATTTCGCCCGTCCCGATTCCAGGGTGAACGGCAAGGACGTCTATTCCATCCGCCGCAACATCGGCCGCGAACTGGCACGCGAGGAAGTGGTGTCCGCCGACATGGTGGTGCCGGTCCCCGATTCCGGCACGCCGTCGGCCCTGGGCTACGCGGAGATTCTGAACATCCCGTTCGAGCTGGCGATCACCCGCAACCACTACGTGGGCCGCAGTTTCATCGAACCGGACCAGGTGCATCGCGACCTGGCGGTGCTGCGCAAGCTGAACGCCAACCGTGGCCTGCTGCGCGGCAAGCGCGTCGTGCTGGTGGATGATTCCATCGTGCGCGGCACCACGTCGAAGCGGATCGTCGAGATGGTGCGCGATGCCGGCGCGACGGAGGTGCATCTGCGCATCGCCAGCCCGCCCACCGTCAGCCCCTGCTTCTACGGTGTCGACACGCCGTCGCGCGCGGAACTGATCTACAACCAGTTCGAGACGCTGGACCAGGTGCGCAATGCCATCAAGGTCGACAGCCTGGCCTACCTGTCCATCGACGGCCTCTACCGCGCCGTGGGGGAGGCAAGGCGCAGCATGGACGTGGGCTATTGCGATGCCTGCTTCAGCGGCGACTATGCCATCCCGCTGCTGGACGAGACCGACAAGGGCATGACCGCCGACCAGGGCAGCCTGTTCGACGAGGGCCAGCGATGAGCCTGAGGCGGCTTGAAGGCCGCGTCACGCTGATCACCGGGGCCTCCAGGGGGATCGGCCGGGCCATCGCCAGGGCCTACGCGGCGGAGGGCGCGCATGTCATCGCCATTGCCCGCGACACCGCCGGGCTGGAAAGCCTGGATGACGAGATCAACGGCCTGGGCGGCAGCGCCACCCTGGTGCCGATGGACCTGACCGAATGGGCCGCGATCGACGGCCTCGCCGCGCCGTTGCTGGAACGCTACGGCCGCCTCGACGCGCTGGTCGGCAATGCCGCGATGCTGGGGCAGCTTTCGCCGATGGGCCACTTCCCGCCGGATGTCTGGGAAAAGACCTTCAAGCTGAACGTCCACGCCAACTGGCGGCTGATCCGGGCGCTGGACCCGCTGCTGCGCGCCTCCGACGCCGGTCGCGTGCTGTTCGTCACCAGCGGCATCACCCGCATGGCCGTGCCGTTCTGGGGCGTCTACGGTGCCTCCAAGGCGGCGCTGGAGAAGCTGGCGGAGACCTATGCGGCGGAGATGAAACAGACATCCGTCCGCGTCAACGTCATCAACCCCGGCCCGACCCGCACCGACATGCGTGCCGGGGCCTTTCCCGGCGAGGACCCGATGACCCTGCCCGCCCCGGACGAGATCATGGAAGGCTTCGTCCAGGCCGTGATGCCGCAGTTCGACGGCAACGGCCTCTGGATCGCCGCCGACGAGATCGCGAAGGCAGCCCGGACGGTCAACTGAACATCAAGTCATATGAGCTTGAAAAACGGTTCATTTGGTCCAATATGTCCCTCTACGGGATATGGGAGCCTCCGATGGAAACGGTGATGCAACGGCGCACGGCACCTGACCGGCAGGCCGTCGCGCTGAAGGCTTTCGCGCGGATCGCGGACGCCTGGTCGCTGACCATCCGCGAGACGGCGGCCCTCGCCGACATGTCGGAATCCACCTGGAAGCGGGCCAGAAGGCCGGGCTATGCCGGGGAACTGACGCAGGATCAGACCCTGCGCCTCAGCGCGCTGGTCGGCATCTACAAGTCGCTGGAGCTCTTCTTCGATGCGCCGATCTCGCGCGAATGGGTCCGGCTGCCGAACAAGGGCCCGGAATTCAACGGCGCGCGCCCGATCGATCGCATGATCGCGGGCGGGCTGCCCGCCATCCTGCGCGTGCGCACCCATGCCGACGCCCTGCGGGGTGGCGTGTGAGGATCACGCCGGTCAACGACCGGGCACTGGTACGCCTGGTCCCGGAGACGCATCACAAGCCACCCGTGCTGCGGGGCCTTGTCGACAGCGATGATGAAATGGCGATCCTTGCGGAACTCGAGGGCGAAACCAGCGCCCGCCTGATCGCGGAGCGAGAGGGCAGCGGCGCGATCGACCGCCGCGAACTGGCCTTCGCGCGGCGCACGGATGACCTCGCACTCTATGGCCGCAGCCACGTCAATGCCGCGTTCACCTATACGCGGCCGACAGGCAATCGCTTCAACACCGGGGATCGCGGTGCCTGGTATTGCGCCTGGGACACGCTGACCAGCGCGCAGGAGGTCGGGTTTCACCGGACCCGCGAACTGGAGTATATCGGTCGCCTCGAGGATGAGGCCCGCTATGTCGAACTGCTCGCGGACTTCATCGGCGATTTCCCGGATCTGCACGGGGCCGGATCGCACCCTGCCCTCGACCCCGACCCGGAAGTCGGTTACCCGGCCGGGCAGGCCCTGGCGACCGAACTGCGCCGCGCCGGGCATGCCGGCCTTGTCTACCCCTCCGTGCGGCGGGCAGCAGGCCGTTGCTTCGTCGCATTCGATCCCGGCATCGTTCAGAATGTCCGCCCCGGCGCGAGCTGGAAGCTGGTGTGGGATGGCGCGCCGGAGTTCACGGTCCAGGGGATATAGGGCCTGACCATCCATCCACGCCGGTGGCGCCGGATCATTCCAATCCGCCCGTGCCGCCTTATCTAGACGCAATCAAGAAAACACAGAGGGAACTTCCACATGACCGATACCAACCGCCGCGTGATCTTTGCCAAACGGCCCGAGGGCTGGGTGACGCCGGACTGCTTCCGCGTCGAGGATGCCCCGATCCCCGAACTGGCCGACGGTGACGTGCTGACCCGCAACATCGTGATGTCGGTCGACCCCTACATGCGCGGCCGCATGTCGGACCGGAAGTCCTATGCCGCCGGGTTCGAACTGGGCAAGACCATGAATGCCGGCGCGGTGGGGGAGGTCATTGCCTCGAAGAACCCGAAGCTGCCGGTGGGCACCGTTGTCAACGGCATGCTCGGCTGGGAAACCCACACCCTGGTCAAGGGCGGCGCCGGCCTGATGCCGGTGGACGCCAAGGCGGCACCGCTGTCCTACTACCTCGGCATCCTCGGCATG
>CAJYBQ010000070.1 GCA_913064755.1 uncultured Alphaproteobacteria bacterium | reverse complement strand
CGAGGCGGACAACCGCGGCATACCGCAGCGCCTGACGGCTGCACCCTGGAAAACGGCAGCACCCGGCCCCGGCAAGGGGGACACCGCTGAGCATGCGCGGAACCGCGGCAATCCTGAAATTCTGTGCCCGCAGCCAGGTCTGGCAGGCCTATTGCGCCTGACGGGTCCAGCACAGGCTGAGGAGCAGCAGAATGTTGGATACACCACTGGAGATCGCGGTAACGGCCAGCACCGTCCTGATCGGTTACCACCACGTCATCTTCCCGAAGATCGCGTCATGGGCTGGCAGGCATCCGTCCGCCGCCCCCGCATCGACACCCCGCGCCTTGGCCCCGACCGTCAGCGTCGTGATGCCCGCACATGACGAGGCCGCCTGCATCGCCGCCAAGATCGACAACCTGGCCGGACAGGACTATCCGGCAGACCGGCTGCACGTCCTGATCGGCTGCGATGGCTGCACCGACGACACGGTCGAACTGGCCCGGCAGGCCGCCGCGCGCCACCCGCACATGCAGATCGACGTCATCGACTTCGCGGTCAATCGCGGCAAGGTCAGGGTGCTGAACGACCTGGTACGCCGCGCCCGCGGCACGGTGCTGGTGCTGACGGATGTATCCGCGCTGCTGCCTGCCAACGGCATCACCCGCCTGGCCGACCATTTCGCCGACCCGGCAGTGGGCGCGGTGGGAGCAGGCTATCGCCCGGCGGCCGGCACCACGGATGGCGAGCAGGCCTACTGGGACTACCAGCGTCGCATCAAGGCAGGCGAGTCCCGGCTGGGCGGCCTGATCGGCGCACATGGTTCCTGCTACGCCATCCGCCGCAACCTCCATCAGCCGCTCGAAATCGACACGGTGAACGACGACTTCATCATCCCCATGCGCATCGCCCTCGGCGGCTGGCGCACCCTGTACGACCCGGGCATCGTCGTGCAGGAACTGGCCACGTCGCCGGATGCCACGGACTTCGCCCGCCGGATCCGCATCGGGCGCGGCAATGCGCAACAACTCCGGCAGCTGCTGCCCCGCCTGTCTGCCCGCCGTCCCGGCCTGGCCTTCGCCTTCCTGTCGGGCAAGGCGGCACGGGTCCTGATGCCGTTCCTGATGGGCTTCACCTGGACCGGGTCCGCCATCGCCGCGGCGTCGGGGGCACCGGCCATGCTGGCACTCTTCGGTCTGCAGACCGCGATCTACCTGCTTGCCGCGCTGGCCACGGTACTCCCTGCCCTGCGCCGCATCGGCAAGGTCGAGGCCGTGCGCTACCTCGTCACCGGTCACATCGCGTCAGCCATCGGCGCCATGCAGTTCGTTGCCAACCGCGAGCGCGGTGCCTGGCAGCGCGCGGCGCAGACCTGAAGGCGGTACCCGGCATGATCACCCACTTCATCATCGAGACCACCCGTGACAAGCGCGCGCTCACCCGCCTGATACCGCTGATGGCGACCCTCGCCGGGCATCTGTCGATCGCGGGGGAACTGGTCCGGATCGAACCGGCCGCCCGTGAAACAACGCAACGCTAGAGGAATCCAGCCATGATCGAGACCCACATGAACCGGGCCACCCGGATCGCCAAGCGGAGCGTCGACATCGCCGCGGCCATCACCGGCCTCGCCCTGACCGCGCCCGTGCTTCCCCTGCTGGCACTCGCCATCAAGCTGGAGAGTCCGGGTCCCGTCCTTTTCCGCCAGATGCGGGTCGGCAGGATGCTGGAAGACCGGACCGAACTGTTCCAGATGATCAAGTTCCGGTCGATGCGCCAGGATGCCGAGGCATGCAGCGGTGCCGTCTGGGCCAGCAGGCGTGACCCGCGCATCACCCGCGTCGGCAACTTCCTGCGCAAGACCCGGCTGGACGAGATTCCGCAATTCATCAACGTGCTGCGCGGCGACATGTCCCTGATCGGCCCGCGTCCGGAACGCCCGGAATTCTACACGCGGCTGGAAAGCGCCATCCCGCTCTACAGCGGCCGGACCTTCGGCCTGCGTCCCGGCATCACCGGGCTGGCACAGGTCAGCCAGGGCTACGACGAAACCATCGAGGATGTGCGCAGCAAGGTCATGTACGACCACGCCTATGCGGCACAGACATTCCGTTTCAGTGACTGGCTGCGGAGCGATCTGCGGATCGTCGGCCAGACACTGTCCGTCATGGCCCTGGGGCGCGGCCAATAGCTCCTCAAACCTCCGGTCTCCCGCACGGGATGCCGGGGCTGCACCCCAGAGCCAGGCGGCGGGCACTCTTGGCCGGATGCCCGCCGCCACCCTCCCACCAATATCCATTTCCCGAGGAGCAGGACCATGACATTCACACTCGCAGGCACCGCGAACTGGATTCGCAGGCGCGAAGACCCGCTCGCCGACCGGCTCTACCGCATCATCAAGCGCGCCACCGTCTTCGACGCGCCCGTCATCCCCGTCGTCCACCTGCTGCTGTTTCACGCGCATCGTGCCGTCACCGGCCTGCTGGGCGAGGTGGCGCGGCGGCTTTACTGGACGCCCATGTTCCGCGCCCGCCTGACCGGCACGTCGCGGCACCTGCACATCGCCGGTGGCGGCATTCCCTTCATCTCCGGTCCCGTCACCATCCAGATGGGCGATCACTGCCGCCTGTCTTCGGCCATGACCATCTCCGGCCGCGGGCGCAGCAGCACGCCACCGCGGCTGACCATCGGCAACAATGTCGGCATCGGCTGGCAGACGACCATCGCCGTCGGCAGGAACGTCGTGCTTGAAGACAACGTGCGCATCGGCGGACGCGCCTTCTTCGCCGGCTATCCCGGCCATCCGGTCAATGCGACGGACCGCGCCGCCGGCCTGCCCGACACGGATGACCAGGTTGGCGACATCATCCTGCGGCGCGACGTCTGGCTCGGAACGGGCTGCACGGTG
The DNA here is from genome assembly GCA_913064755.1 of uncultured Alphaproteobacteria bacterium. Taxonomy (GTDB): domain Bacteria; phylum Pseudomonadota; class Alphaproteobacteria; order Minwuiales; family Minwuiaceae; genus Minwuia. The sequence continues at coordinate 7,794 of CAJYBQ010000070.1, read as the reverse complement.
AACGCGGGTGTCGAGATCGGCGCAGGCACCATCGTCGCCGCCGGCAGCGTCGTGACGAAGACCCTGCCTGCCGGTGTCCTGGCCGGCGGCGTCCCCGCCCGGGTCATCCGCGACATGTCCGCCGCCGACCGGAGCCCGTCATGAACGCCCCGATGATCGTCTTCGGGGAGGATTGGGGGGCGCACCCGTCCAGCACCCAGCACCTGATGACCCGCCTGGCAGCCGATCGGGAAATCCTCTGGGTCAATTCCATCGGCCTGCGCCGCCCCCGCCTGAATGCCGCCGACCTGGGCCGGGTGAAACGCAAGCTGGCATCCATGCTGCAGCCATCTGCCGGGACCGGTTGCGGGGCTTGCGAAGGCTCGACACCGGGGGGCCTGGCCGTCGCGTCGGCGCGTGCCGTTTCATGGCCCGGGTCCCGGCTTGCACGGCGGATCAACCGCCACATCATCCCGAGGTCCCTGTCGCGCCAGCTTGACCGATTCGGCAGGCGCCGCCCGATCCTCTGGACGTCCCTGCCCAGCGCCGTCGATGTGATCGGCACCTTCGACGAGCTTGCCGTGATCTACTACGCCGGTGACGACTTCGAAGGTCTTGCCGGTGTCGACCATGCCCCCGTGGGCCGCATGGAGCGTGAACTGGCGGCCAGGGCCGACCTGATCATCGCCGCGAGCGAGACCATCGCGGCGAAGTTCCCTGCGGACCGGACCGTGGTCCTGCCGCACGGCTGCGACCTCGACCGTTTCACCACCCCCGTCGCGCCCGCGGCAGACCTGCCCGGCGAACGCCCCGTTGCCGGGGTCTACGGCAGCCTTGCCGACTGGCTGGCCTATGACCTGCTGGTCGAAACGGCACGCCTGCGCCCCGGGTGGGATTTCGTCTTCATCGGCGAAGCATCCACCAATGCGGCCGGACTGGACATGCTGAAGGCGCTTCCGAACACGCGGTTCCTCGGCCCCCGCCACCATGCGGACCTGCCGGCCTACGTGCAGAACTGGACTGCATCCCTGTTGCACTTCGTCGACAACGCGCAGATCCGCGCCTGCAATCCCCTGAAATTGCGGGAATACCTCGCCGCCGGAACCCCCGTGGTCTCGACCCCGTTCCCGGCCGTGATGCCCTATCGCGACCATGTCGCGGTGGTCGCATCGGCCCGCGCCTTCGCCGGCGCGCTCGACGCGGCAACGCGGGAGGGCAGGGCCGAGCGGCAGGCCCGCCGCCACGCCGTCGCAGACGAGAGCTGGGTCGCGCGGGCCGGTGACCTGGACCGGTTGATCGCGCGCCTCGGTCGCGCGGCCTGACCGCTGCGATCCGGGTCAACCGCTGCATCACGCAGCGACCGGCGCAGGGCGCAGCATCATCAAGTTCATATGAATCAATGGCTTGGGCACGAAAACGCCCAGGAACAGGGTTTGCAGATGCTGGTTCGGGTTTTGAGGAGAACCAGGATGACACGATCAGTTTCAAGATTTCTGGCGATGGCCGTCATCGGCCTGTCGGCGACCGCCTGCATGGGGACCGGCAAGGGCAACCCCCTGGCTCTCGTGCCGCCGTCCGAACTCGCCCTGATCCGCAGTTCGGCGCCGGTGGAGAAGGGCAGGATTTCCGTCGATGACCTGCTCGCCAACGCGCGGGCGGCGGGCAAGGACAGCGCGGCAACGGAGCCTGCTGCCAGCCATCTGCAGCTTGCCTGGACCGGCGACGGCGTCGCCCCGGAACCCGCCCACCTGGCCGGTATCGGCAGCTTCATCGCGGCGGCGCCGCTGGAGAGCGTCACGATCGCCTGCGGGTCCTCCCTGAACCCCGTCGGGCTGCGGGCGCATCGCCGCGCCCTGAACCTTCGAAAGCTGCTGGACGTGCTGGGTGTATCCAGCGCGATCAAACGCGACGCGGAGCTGGAAGACGGCGACGTGAAGCTGCTGCGCGGAGGACGTTCAGCGTGAAGGACGAATGGCGCACCCTTGTTCGCCTGTGGATCCAGACGGCATGGCGCCTGCGTTACCTGGTCTGCGCCCTGCTGATCCTGATGCCGCTGATGGGCGGCATCGCCAGCCAGATCCGCAGCCGCACGTATGAAACCCACATGTCGATCCTGATCCAGGAAGCCGCAAAGCATAACCCCTTCCTGGAAGACCTCGCCGTCGGCACCCGCCTGAAGGACCGGCTTTCGGCCCTGAACGCCCTGCTGCACAGCCGCCACATCCTGATGGGCGTCGCCGTGGACCTTGGCTGGGTCACGGAGGACACCGATGACCGTGCCCGTGAACAGATGGTGCGCCAGCTTTCCGAAGCCGTGACCCTGCGGCTGGTGGGCGAGGAACTGATCGAACTGAGCTACCGCCAGTCCTCGGCACGCGATATCGACAAGGTGCTGATGGCCATTGCGCAGCGCTTCATGGAAAAGGTGCTCGCCCCGGAACGCTCTTCGATCGCGGGCTCCGTTGCCTTCCTGGAGAAGCAGCTGGCGGAGAGCGAGAGCGCTCTCGCGGCATCCGAGGCGGCACTGGGCGAATTCCGGTCCAGGAATGCGGACAGCCTGCCCGACCTGCATGCGGGGAACATGCGCCGCATGGCCGACATGCGAAGCGACCTGACCCTGCGACAGGTGGAACTGGAAGGTGCGCGTGCCGCCTTCAACGACCTGCAGCGCCGCCTGACCGCCGCCAACCCGGTGGTGCTGAACATCGAACACCAGATCGTGGATGTCCGTACCGAACTGGCGGCCATGCGCAGCCGCTACACCAGCACCCATTCCGCCGTGATATCCGCCGAACGCAGGCTGGCACGGTTGACGGCGGAACGGGATGCGCAGGTCGATTCCGCGCAGAAGCTGGACGTTGGCCGCATCGAGGAAGTCTGGGGCGCGGCCCTGCGCAATGCCGAGCCGGAGAGCGGCATCGAGCAGTTGCTGGTCAGCCAGGTGGAGGGCCTGCGCATGGCGCACGCCAACCTGGTGCAGATGGAACGCCAGGTGGACGCCCTGGGCAGCGAGGTCGCCGCCATCGAGCGGCGGACCGCCGGGTTCGGCGAGATCCAGCGGGAACTGGAAGCGCTGGAGCGGAACGTCAACGTGCGCCAGGACGTGCACGAGCGCCTGCTGAAACGCGCCGAGATGGCCCGTGTCACCGGCGCGCTCGGCCGCTTCGAGGCCCCGGAACGGGTGAAGATCATCGATCTGCCGAACGTGCCCCAGCGACCGAACGGCTTGCCCGCCCTCGCCTTCATGATCGCCGGCGTCTTCGCGGCAATCGGCGCCAGCGCCGGTGCCGTGGCCCTGGCCGAGATATTCGACAACACCGTCCGCACGGCAGACCAGGCCGCGGCGGCCGCAGGGGGCAGCATCGGCGGACAGGGCGGCGGTGCCGTCATTGCCGTGATGCCCCGCATCACCCCGATGGATCAAGGCATCCAGCAATTGCTGCGCCTGCAGGGATTGAAGCCGAAGGAACTTGCCTGATGAAGACCTGTGTCCAGATCGTCCAGCACCTCCGTCCCGGCGGCATCGAATGCCTCGCCCTGGAGATGCTGGTTCAACCGCCGACCGCCGAGCGCGGCCTGCTGATCAGCCTGGAGGGCACGCGGGAGGACGCGATCGCGGCCTGGCCGCGCCTCGCCGGGTTCGGCGACCGGCTGGTGTTCATGAACAAGCAGCCCGGCCGTGACCCGATGCTGGTCCGGCGCCTGGCCCGCGTGCTGCGCGCCGAAAGGGCCCATGTCGTCCATACCCATCACGTCGGCCCCATGCTCTACGGTGGCCTGGCCGCACGCCTCGCCGGGATACGCCGCCTGGTGCATACCGAGCACGATGCCTGGCACCTGCTGAACCCCGCCCGCGCGCGGCTGGTCCGCAATACCTGGCGCATCATTCGTCCCCGCATCGTTGCCGATGCCGACCTGGTCGCGGCACAGATCAGGCGGGCCGCACGGGTGCCGGTCACCGCCGTCATTCGCAACGGTGTCGACCTGGAACGGTTTCGTCCCGGCAACAAGGCCGCCGCCCGGGCAGCCCTCGGATTGCCCGCGGCAGTGCCGGTCATCGGTGTCGTCGGACGCCTGAACGCGGTGAAGAACCAGCGCGCGGCGATCTCGGCCCTGTCGCACCCGACCGACCGTACCATCCGCCTGGCCATCGCCGGTGACGGCGAGGAACGCAAGGCACTGAAACAGCACGCGATCGACCTGGGTGTCAGTGAAAGGGTTCACTTCCTGGGGCACCTGGAGGGGGTCGAGACCTTCTACAACGCGGTCGACTGCCTCTGCCTGCCCTCCCATTCCGAAGGATACCCGCTCAGCCTGATCGAAGCCCAGGCCTGCGGCCTGCCGGTGGTCGCCACCCGTGTCGGCGGCGTGCCGGAAGCCGTCTGCCCCGGGTCGGGGCGCCTGGTGGAGCCCGGTGACATGGATGCCCTGGTCACGGCGCTGACGGACACCCTGCGCGAGCCGCAGCCGGCACTTGCCCGGGAATTCGCCGAACATCGCGGCAGCCTGTCCCGGATGCTGGCTGCCTATCGCACCGTGATGGCCTGATGTCGGGCAACCGGGAACAGACGCAATGACCTTCAACCCGACACTGCAGGTAGGCGTCGCCGTCGCTCTCGGCCTTGTCGCCATGGCGGCGACGGTCGTCGCACCGCACCCGGCGATGGCGGCGGGGCTGGCGCCGGCGCTGGCCCTGTTGCCCATCGTGCTGCTGGTCTCCATTCGCCAGGCCTGCATGCTGGGCGTGCTGTTCGTGGCGTTCTCGTTCTTCCGGCTGCACGAGGTCGTGCCGCAGCTGATGCCGCTGAAACTGCCATTGCTGCTGGCCCTCGGCGTCATCGGGACACTGGCCTGGAACCTGGCCTTCCGCCGCACCACGATCTACTGGGACAGCCTGTTCGTGCCGTTCCTGGTCTTCTTCGGTCTTGTCACCATCGGGGTCTTCGCCGGGACCAACACGGGCAATGCCTTCGGCTACTGGAAGGACACCTACATCAAGATCGCCATCATGGTGTTCGCCCTGGCCTGGCTGCTGCGCACCCCCGGCGATTTCGGCAAGCTGCTGCTGGTCATGCTGGGCTCCGCCGCCCTGGTGGCCCTCGTGGCCCTGCAGAACAAGGCCGCCGGCATCGGCCTGGTGGAGGGCACGCGGGTCACGATCGGTCGCGACATCGGCTCCATGCTCGGCGACCCGAACGACCTGTCGCTGGTCCTGCTGTTCGGTGCCGGCTGGGCGCTCGCCGCCGCCGATACCAGCGGCCTGGGCCGTCCGGCGCGGCTGGCTGGACTGTTCATCTTCATCCTGATCGCCTGTGCCGTCGTCGCGACGCAGAGCCGTGGCGGCCTGCTGGGAATCGCCGCGGTGGTCGGGGTCTTCGCGTCCCGCCGGGTGAAGTCGAAACTGCTGCTCGGCAGCCTGGGCGTGCTCGCGATGGCCGTCCTGTTCGCCGTGGCGGGGATCGATGACCGCCAGTCCGGTGGCGCGCACGAGGACGGCATCGACGAATCCGCCATGGGCCGCATCTACGCCTGGCAGGCCGCCATCGGCATGGCGCTCGCCAACCCGCTGTTCGGCGTCGGCATCGACAATTTCTTCTTCAACTACTACCTGTTCAGCCCGCACTGGGACGGCCAGAACCACGCGGTGCATTCGACCTGGTTCGGCGTCATGGCAGAGACCGGCATCGTCGGCTTCCTGAACTTCGTCGGCATGGTCGGCGCACTCGGCATTTCGGCCTGGCGGGTACGCGACACGCTGCTGGCCGACCCGGAGACCCCGGCGGTGATGCGCGCCACCGGCAGCGCCCTGGTGGGAGGCTTCACCGGTTTCTGCGTCAGCGGCACCTTCCTGACCCAGGGCTTCGTCTGGCCGATCTACGTCATGCTCGCCCTCGCCATCGCGCTGCGCCAGTACCAGCGCAACAGGTCGACCATCGCCACCGACCCAGGCTGCAGCGCCATACCGCCCCGAAATGCAGCACACCCGCGTCCACCATGCACAACACATTGAAATCACTTGATTTCGCACGGGGCACATCCCTTGCGAAACATCCCTCGACACATCCTCTCGGGAGAAACGAAATGCACCGCACCGCCCGCGCAACGGCCGTCATGGCGGCATCCACCCTGGCCGGGGTCCTGGCCAGCGGTACAGCAGCCGCACAGCAGGTGCCTGCCGACATGGTCAATGTCGAGGTCCGGCCGGACATCCTGGAAACGGTTTCGCGGCAACTGCCGGAAAGCCGCGCCGTTGGTGCCGAGTTCCTGAACGAGAGCTATTACCCGAGCCTGCGCCTCGACGCGGCGTCACACCTCGCCATCAGCTACGTCAACGAGGGCGCCGGATACCGCAATGCCGTCGGCTATTTCACCTACCAGGACAACGCCTTCGACGGGTACAGCTTCGGCGACATCGACAGCAACGGGTCCGGCAACATCACGTTCCGGGAAATGCAGAGTGTCGGCGCGGTCAGCGACATTGGGGTGCTGTTCAACAATTTCTCCGGCTCCGGGTCCGGCGGTCAGCTGAACACCGGTGACACCATGGTCATCGGCGGCGGCACCTTCGCCCAGGACGGCGACAGCTGGACGATGACCGGCGACAAGGTCTTCGAGGCAGGCACCAATGTCGGCTTCTTCCTGGTCGCCAATGGCTGGAACGGAAGTTCCGTGAACAGCGTCGACAACAATGCCGACAATGCCACCTACTGGTCGATGGATTTCCTGAACCCGGAGAACAGCGCCGACGCGACGGTCGACGATGTCAGCCGCGATACCAGGCACCTGGCCATGCTGAACGTGTCCGACGCGAACCAGGTGGTCGTGGGGTTCGAGGACCTGAACCGCAACACCGGTGACAACGACTTCAACGATGCGGTCTTCATCGTCCGCTCGGACCCCGCAACCGCCCTGCAGAATTCGAACATCCCCAAGGTCAGCGCTGCGCCCGCACCCGCACTGGGTGCCGGTGTCGGGGGCCTGGCCATGGCCGGGTTGGTGGGCCTTGCCGCCTTCCGTCGCCGGAAGACCGGGTGATGACGGCCAGGCTGCTCCATCGCCTGCCGCCCGCGGTGCAGCAGACCCTGCTCTATGCACTTTCCATCGCGACGGCGAAGGCCGTGTCCTTCATCATGGTGCCGGTCTTCACCCATTTCCTGACCCCGGCGGACTACGTGCGGCTCGACATCCTGCAGACGCTGGCGGACCTCCTGTCCGTGGTCATCGGCCTGGGGCTTGCCGACAGCGTCTATCGCTTCGCCGGTTCCGAGCATGAAGCGAAGAAGCGACGCCAGGTGGCGGCATCGATCTTCGGCATCGCGATGGTTTCCGGCGTCATCTTCCTGGTGGCGGGGCAGTTGCTGGCACCGCTGATCGCCGGCGCCCTGCCGGGCGGCGTGCAGGTGTCGGAAACCCGCCTGATCCTGATCAGCCTCGCAGCCTCCGGGTTGATCGTGGTGCCACTGGCCTGGCTGCGCCTGAACGATCGCGCCGGTCTCTACGCCGCGGCCAGCGCCGGGCGGGCCATCCTGCAGGCGGTCCTCGCGACACTGCTGCTGGTCATGGGCTTCGGCGTCACCGGTGTGCTGCTGGCCGGCATGGTCGCCTGCATGGTCCTCGCAACCTCGCTGACGATCCATCAGCTGCGTGCGACCGGTGCCGCGATGGACCGCGCCCGGACACGCCAGCACATGGCATTCGGAGGCCCGCTGGTGCTGGCGGGTGCCGCCGCCTTCGTCCTCGGCAGTTGCGACCGCTGGTTCCTGGCCGCCTTCACCGACCTCGGTGACGTCCAGCCCTATGCCGTCGTCGCCAAGG
>CAJYBQ010000069.1 GCA_913064755.1 uncultured Alphaproteobacteria bacterium | reverse complement strand
TCGCCATGACACCGGTGGAGCGCGCCGCGCTGCTGAAATTCCTGGAGTCACTCTGATGCTGATGCGCTTGCGACAGGTTGCTGCCCTGGCAGTGTTCGCCGGCCTGGTGAGTACCGGCCCTGCCAATGGCGACCCGGCCGATGACATGACCGCCATTCATGCCCGGCTGGTCGATCACGCCCTGGCCGACACAATCCTGCCCGACCACCGGGCGCTGGTGGATGCGGCGGGTGCCGGACAACGGGCCGTGGCCGCGTTCTGCCGCGCACCGTCGCCGGACGGACTGGAAACCGCACGGAACGGTTTCGCCGCGCTGGTCAGCGCCTTTTCCCGTATCGAGATGTATCGCTTCGGCCCGGGACTGGTGGACAACCGCCTGGCCCGCCTGAACTTCTGGCCCGACCGGCGGGGACTGGGCGCACGGCAGACCCGGCAGATCATCCGCACGGAAGACCCCGGTGCGCTGGCGGCGGAAAGCCTGGGGGCCAGGAGTGTCGCCGTGCAGGGACTTTCGGCGCTGGAGATCGTGCTGTTCGACAGCACAGACCCCGGCGCGGCATTCCCCTGCGCCTATGGCCGGACCATTGCCACGGTGATCCACGGCAATGCGACCGCGCTGCTGGCCGACTGGCAGCAGTCGCAAGCGGCGCTGTTGCGCAATCCCGGCCCGGAGAACCCGCTCTATCGCGACGAGGGGGAGGCGCTGCAGGCGTTGCTGAAGGCCGCGATGGAGCAGATTCAGGTCGTCGAGGAACAGAAACTCGGGCGCGTCCTGCGCAACGGACCGGCGGACGCCAATCCGCGTGCGGCCCAGTTCCAGCGCAGCGGCCTGATGGTTCCGGCAGCGGCGGCAAACATCGCCGCCAGCCGGGCACTGCTGGACATGGCGCGGCACGTGGATGCGGATCATCCGACGCTTGCCGGGTCGCTGCGGGAGGTGAACTTCGAACTGACCCAGTCCCTGGACGCCCTCGACCGCGTGGCCCGTGATGCCACGCCGATCGCAGCGCGCCTGCATTCGACCGAGACCCATGAATTGCTGAACTACGCCCGCATTCCGCTGCGGGCCGTGGTCGCGCTTCACGAGACCCGCCTGCTGCCCGCGCTCGGCCTGACGAGGGGCTTCAACGCGCTGGATGGAGACTGAAGATGGCGATGGATCGGCGCGGCCTGCTGCTGGGGTTGGCCTGTTCGGCCCTGCCCCTGCCGGGTTTCGGCATGTCCCCCCCGGCATCACCCGCATTCCTGGCCACCGGTCGTCGCGCCGACGGGTTCCACGCGATGGCGCTGGACAGCGGGGGGCGGATCGTCGGCAGCTTCCCCCTGCCCGGTCGTGGCCATGGCATGGCGGTCAGCCCGGACGGTCTGCAGGCCGTGGTCTTCGCCCGCCGTCCCGGTCGCTTCGCGGTGCCCTTCACCCCCGCCGACATGCGGGCCGCGCCGACGTTCGGCACTTCGGCGGATCGGCATTTCCTCGGCCATGGCTTCTTCAGCGCCGATGGCAGTCGGCTGTTCACCACGCAGAATGATTTCGAGGCCGCGCGCGGTGTGCTCGGCATTCATGACACCCGGCACGGCTATCGCCGGGCGGGCGAGATCGAGACCCATGGCATCGGCCCGCACGAGGCCCTGCTGACCCGCGACGGCACCGCCGCCGTGATTGCCAATGGCGGCATCCTCACCCACCCCGACTACCCGCGGCGAAAGCTGAACATTCCCGACATGCAGCCGTCGCTGGCCCGCGTGGACCTGGCGACCGGCGCGTTGCTGGCAAGGGCGACACTGCCGCCCGCCCTGCATCGACTTTCCATCCGCCACCTGGTGCAGGCCCCCGATGGCGGGGTCTGGTTCTGCTGTCAGCACGAAGGCCCGGCCATGGAACAGCCACCGCTGGTCGGGCGCTGGGATGGCGGGGACGGCATGCGCCTGCTCGACCTGCCCCGGGCCGTGACGGCTTCGTTCCGGAACTACGCCGGCTCGATTGCGGCCAGCCATGATGGCCAGCTTGTCGCCGTCTCCAGTCCCCGTGGCGGTGTCATCGTGATGCTGGATGGCCGGTCCGGCGCCTACCTGGAAACGATCGCGGTGACGGATGTCTGCGGCCTTGCCCCGGACAGTACGGGTATCGCCGCGACCAGCGGCACGGGGATCATCCGAAGCGGGCAGCGGACGGTTCGGCATGCGGAGATCGCCTGGGACAATCACATGACGGCGCTGGCTATCCCGGCCTGAAGCGGTGCGACCTGAATCGTTTCAGCATCGTGTTCTCATGTAGAACAAAAAAGGAACATCTGTTATTTTGGCGGCATGAACGCACGCCATCACAAATCCAGCCCACCCCGCAGTCCGCTACGGATGCTGTCATCATCACCGCTGCGAATGACAGGTTCATCCATTCAGGAACAGAAGGTTACATGGAAATCTGATATTACCGGATCAGGTTCGGAAGAACAACTTCAGGCACCGCCCCGGCCCGGAACGGCGCAACTGGTGGAGATGTTTGCCGACACGCGGGACGGCGGGGCGGTGGGCTTCGCCCTGGCACAGATTCCCGCCGGGCAATCCATCCTGTGGGTGCAGGACCGCATGTGCGCGCAGGAAACCGGACAACCGCACGGCCGGGCACGGGCCCGCTTTGGCGGCGACCCGGACAGGCTGATCCTGGCCTGCGCGCGCCATGCCACCGATGTGCTCTGGACCATGGAGGAAGGGCTTGCCTGCCCCTCCCTCGGGGCCGTGATCGGAGAGATCTGGGGCGATCCGAAGGTGCTGGACTTCACCGCCACCAAACGCCTGGCCCTCAGGGCGGAGCGGGTGGGGATCCCGGTATTCCTGATCCGCTTTGGCGGCACGGAGGCTGCATCGGTGGCACGGCGGCGCTGGCGCGTCACCTCCACCGCATCGACACCACATCCACACGACCCCCGCGCACCGGGGGAGCCGCGCTGGCGCACGGAACTGTTCCGCGCCCGCGATGCGCGGCCCGGAACATGGGAGGGCGGATATGACCGCACGGCGCATCGTCTCCATCTGGCTGCCCCACTTCGCGATCCAGCGCTGGCGGCGCCGGCACTACGGCGCGAAGGCCACGGCGGAGACTGAACCCATCGTGCTGGCCCGGCCCGGCACGCATGGCCCGGTGATCCATGACATGAACGCCGCCGCCGCCGCGCTGGGGATCGGCCGTGGTGCGCGCGTCACCGACACGCGTACCCTGGTGCCCGACCTGCGCGTGGAGGATGCGGAGGAACGGCTGGACACCGCCGACCTGGCGCGCCTGTCCCACTGGTGCCAGCGCTGGTGCCCCTGGACACGCACGGACGGGGTGGATGGCCTGATGCTCGACACCACCGGCGCCGACCACCTGTGGGGCGGGGAAGCCGCGATCATCGCCGACATGCGCCGCGCCTTCCGCGATGCCGGGTTGAGCACCCGCATCGCCATTGCCCCCACGGTCGGCAGTGCCTGGGCCCTCGCCCGATATGGCCGGGCGCATGTTCATGTCTGCACGCCCGATACCCTGGCGACGGACCTGGGCAAGCTGCCCGTGGCGGCGCTGCGGCTGGATGGCAACACGGTGCTGCTGCTGGAACGGCTGGGGTTCAGGACCGTCGACAGGCTGGCCGATGTACCACGCGCCGCCCTCGCCCGGCGGTTCCGCCATGGCACGCCCCTGCCCGGCAACCCAATGGCACGGCTGGACCAGGCCATGGGTCGCACCACCGAACCGCTGGTGGCGACGGCGCTGACGGTGCCGCTGCGCAGCCTGCGCACGCTGGCCGAACCGATCACGGAGATCGACAGCCTTGCCCTCATGCTGGACCACCTGATGGCGGACCTGGCAGGCCAGATGGAAGACCGCAACATCGGCACCCGCCGCCTGCGTTTCACCGGTTACCGCGTCGACGGCGGGGTCTCGGCGATCGAGGTCGCGACCAGCCGCCCCAGTCGCGACCCGGTCCACCTGGCCCGGCTTTTCGAGAACAAGATGGAAACACTCGATCCGGGATTCGGATTCGAGGCCATGACCCTGGATGTGCTGGACGGTCAGGACCTGGCCATGGCGCAACCGGACCTGGGGGGCGAGACCGACAATGGCGTGGCACTGGCGCGGCTGGTGGACCGGCTGATCGCACGGCTGGGTCGACAGTCGGTGCTGCGCCCGATGGGCCGCGGCAGCCACATCCCGGAACGCGCGGAGGCCATGGTTCCCGCCGACCGGAACCTTGCCGCGATGACGGCGGAGGCGGAGGCGGCACCCGACGACACGCCCGCCCCAGCGCGCCCGCTGCGCCTGCTGCCCCGACCGGAGGAGGTGCAGGTGCTGCATGCCATCCCCGATGGCCCGCCCGCCCGTTTCATCTGGCGACGCCAGACCCACCGCATCGTGCGCAGCGGCGGGCCGGAACGCATCGCGCCGGAATGGTGGCGGGAGAAATCGGTCGTGCGTCTGCGTGATTACTACAACGTGGAGGACAGCAGCGGGCGCCGGTACTGGATCTATCGCGAGGGGCTGGCCGGGGATGGCCGCGGCGGCAATCCGCACTGGTTCCTGCACGGGCTGGATGCCTGATGCCAGAGGCCCCGCCGACCCCGGAGAAGCGCCGCATCAGGGACCCCGGCAGCTTCACCCCCAACCCGCCTGCCCCCTTCGTGGAGCTGGGGCTGGTGTCCAATTTCTCCTTCCTGCGCGGTGCGTCCGATCCGGTCGACCTGGTGCTGACCGCGCACCTGCTGGGGTACGACGCCATCGGGATTGCCGACCGCAACACGATGGCGGGGACCGTGCGGGTACACGGGGAGGCGGCGACGGTGGGCCTGCGCCCGGTGATCGGTTGTCGCCTGGACCTGCTGGATGCGCCGTCCCTGCTGGCCTATCCGAAGACCCGCACAGGCTACGGCCAGCTCTGCGCCCTGCTGTCGGCGGGCAAGATGCAGGACGCGGCGGGGGGCTGGCAACGCAAGGGCCGGTGTGACCTGTCGCTGGCCATGGTGGCGGACGCCTGCGCACGGGCACCGGGGGAGATCGTGCTGATCGCCATGCCGGAGGGGAGTATCGACGCCTTCGCGGCGGAGGTCCCGCGACTGGTGGCACAGCTGCCCGACCTGACGCACCTCGCCGCCGCCTACCTGTATCGCGGGGACGACCGGGCGCGGATCAACCACCTGGCCCGGCTGGCGGCAGCGCACGGGCTGCGGCTGCTTGCCACCAACGACGTGCATTACCACACCCCGGCCCGCCGCCCGCTGCAGGACGTGATGACCTGCATCCGCGAGAAGGTGACGATCCTGACCGCCGGGCATCGCCTGTACCCGAACGCGGAACGGCACCTGAAGACCCCGGCCGAGATGCAGCGCCTGTTCGCGGACTGGCCGGACGCCATTCGTCAGAGCCGCAGCATCGCCGACGCCTGCACCTTCTCCCTGTCCGAGCTGAGCTACGAATACCCGGAGGAAACCGTGCCGCACGGGCGCACGCCGGATGAACAGTTGCGCCTGCTGACATGGGAAGGCGCGGCGGAACGCTATCCGGACGGGGTGCCGGCGGATGTGGCCCGGACGCTGGAGAAGGAACTGGCGCTGATGGCGAAGATGAACATCGCCCGCTACTTCCTGACCATCCGCGACATCGTCGATTTCGCGCGCGGAAAGGGCATTCTGTGCCAGGGGCGCGGGTCGGCGGCCAACAGTGCCGTCTGTTACTGCCTGAAGATCACCAATGTCGACCCGGCCCAGCACCAGCTGCTGTTCGAACGCTTCATCTCGGAGGAACGCAAGGAACCCCCGGACATCGACGTGGATTTCGAACATGAACGGCGCGAGGAGGTGATCCAGCACATCTACCAGCGCTATGGCCGGGACCGTGCCGGGCTGTGCGCCACCGTCATCCATTACCGCCCCCGCATGGCGATCCGCGAAGTCGGCAAGGTCATGGGCCTGTCGGAGGATGTGACCACGCCGCTGGCCCGCCCCGCCTCTGCCGCCTGTGCGCGCCCCGCCAGCCCGGATTGGAAAGGCGCTGTAGCCACGGAAACGGGCGCGCCCGCCACGGACATGGTCACCGTTGCGTTCGATGCCGGGGAACCGCGCCAGCAGACGCTCGATCGCGATCCGACCCTCCATCCGTGCCAGCGTATTGCCAAGACAGACATGCGCGCCGGAGCCGAATGCCAGGTGGCGGTTCTGCCGACGACCGATATCCAGGTCGTCCGGGTCCGCGAAGACCGCCGGGTCTCGATTGCCAGCGCCGATCCCCAGGTGGATCACCGTCCCCGGGGCCAGCGTCTCCTCCCCGATGGTGGTTTCCACCGTCACCCGCCGGTTGCCGAGCTGGTTGGAACTCTCGAAGCGCAGGAATTCCTCCAGCGCCGATTCCATCAGGTCCGGATTGTCGCGCAGCCGCTGCATCTGTTCCGGGAAGGCCAGCAAAGCCGCCATGCCATTGCCGATCAGGTTGGTTGTCGTCTCGTGCCCGGCGTTCAGCAGGAAGATGCAGTTCTGGATCAACTGCTCCTCCGTCAGTGTCTCGCCATCGACTTCGCCGCTGATCAGTCGCGAAAGGATGTCGTCGTCACGCAGTGCCTTCCGCCGCTCATCGATCAGGTCCTTCAGGTAGGCCGAGAAGTTCTCGACCGCCAGGTTGCCCCGTTCCAGGTGATCATCGCTGATCACCGGTTCCAGCGCGCCGAGGATCGTCACCGCCCAGTCCCGCAGGCGGTCGCGGTCCGCCACCGGCACACCCAGCATGTCGCAGATGACCCCGACCGGCAGGGCAAAGGCGAAATCGCCGATCAGGTCGACCTCTCCCCGCTCTGCCGCCTGGTCGAGAAATCCATCCACCATGGCGATGATCGACGGCTCCATCTGGCGCATGGCGCGCGGCGTGAACGCTTCCGCCAGGATCTTGCGCACCCGCGTGTGCAGTGGTGGATCATTGAACACCAGGCTGGTCGTGTGGTGCCGATACAGACCGCCGTTGCCGAACTTCGGCCCGAACTCCCGCGTCTTGTCCGACGACATGCTGCGGTCCTTGTAGACAGCAAGCACGTCGGCATGGCGGCTGAGGAACACCGAACCATCGGGCATCCGGTGGACAGGGCTGTGACGGCGCAGGGCGTGATAGACGGGAAACGGATTCTCCAGAAAGGCAGGAGTCAGGCTGTAGAGGTTGAAAGCCCTCGCCGTTTCCTCGGATGCGACCTGCATCACCATCCTATTGCGCCAGAAAGCCGCCATCGACCGGCAGTTCGATACCGGTGACGTACTTGCCCGAATCCGCGACGAGGTAGAGCACCGCCTCCGCGATGTCGCGCGGCTCCCCGATGCGGCGCAGCGGCGTGGCCCGGGTCATCCGCTTGATCGAGGTGGCCTCGCCGAATTCCTCCATGACCGAATCCAGCATGCCGGTTTCGATGAAACCCGGATGCACGGAATTGATGCGGATGGGATATCCGGGCGAGGCGCATTCCATCGCCGCGGCCTTCGTCAGGGTTCTCACCCCGCCCTTCGACGCGGAATAGGCCCCGACCATGGCGGCACCGGCGATGCCGTAGATCGACGACGTGCTGACGATCGCACCACCGTGCTGTTTCATGGCGCGGATGGCGTGCTTGATGCCCAGGAACGCGCCATCGATGTTCACTGCCATGTGCGCCCGCCAGTCGGCGAGGTCGATATCCTCCAGCGGCACCGTCTTGGGGCGTACCCCGGCGTTGTTGAACAGGATACTGACCGGCCCGAATTCCGCGGCACGGGCAAACGCGGCCTCCCACTGCGCCTCCACCACCACGTCATGGGCCAGGAAGGCCGCCTTGCCACCGGCGCTGTTGATGCCGTCTGCCACGGCCTGCCCGGCCTCCTCCGCGACATCCGTCAGCAACACCGACGCACCTTCCGCGGCCAGCAATTCCGCTGTCGCGCGGCCCAGCCCCGAACTTCCCCCGGTGACGATCGCCACCCTGTCTGCAACCCTGCCCATCGTGTCCTCCCCCCAATGTACGGTTGACCAACGATAGTCCCTCAGCCAAAGACGCCAAAGCACGAACCTGTATAAGATGGCAGCCATGCCGAGGAACCGCCGGGGAGGCGCAACATGACTGATCTGATCCTGCATCATTACGATGGCTCACCATTTGCCGAGAAGGTCCGCCTGATGATGGGGCTGAAGGGACTTGCCTGGCAGTCGGTGGACATCCCGTTCATCATGCCGAAGCCGGACCTGATGCCCCTGACCGGCGGGTACCGGAAGACACCGGTGCTGCAGATCGGTGCCGACATCTACTGCGACACCAAGCTGATCGCCGAGGAACTGGAGCGGCGCCACCCTGCCCCCAGCATGATGGCAGGCAGCCTCGGCTTCGCGCAGGCCGTGTCCGGGCTGGCCGAGAACGGCATGTTCTGGACCATCGCCGGCTTCGTCATGGGCACGAACGCCGACAAGATGCCCGCCGCGTTTCATGACGACCGCGCCAGGATGCGCGGCGCACAGGGTGCCAATATCGACCGCCTGAAGGCCGCTGCACCGGGTCACCTGGAACAACTGAAGCCACAGCTTTCCTGGGCCGAAGACCTGCTCGCCAACGGCGGCACCTTCCTGGCGGGGGACACGGCAGGGCTTGCCGACCTGACGCTCTACCATCCGCTCTGGTTCCTGGGGAACGCCGGGCGGAAGGTCCGCGCGGTCCTGGACCCGCACCCCGCGCTTGGCCGTTTCATGGAAGCCGTCGCCGCCATCGGCCATGGCACGAAACAGGACATGCCGTCCGCCGATGCACTGGCGGTGGCCAGGGACGCGGCACCGGGTGAAACATCCGGAGTCGCGGAGAATGCCGAGGGCTGGCAGGCCGGTGACCAGGTCTCCATCACCCCCATGGACTACGCGCGCGATCCCGTCCTCGGTGCGCTCGTCACCTACAACGGACAGGAAATCGCGGTGCGTCGGACGGATGAGACCGTCGGCGACGTCACCATTCACTTCCCGCGCGTCGGCTTCGCCATTCGCGCCGTGAAATAGGGCCGACCGTCACCGGGCCGCATCACGCAGTGGAACGAGACAGCCAAAGAACCACACGAACAACCGGAGAGACACATGTTCATTGCCGGAGCCTGGACCGAAGCCGCGTCGGCCAAGACCTTTCCCGTCATCAACCCGGCCACGGGCGAGACCATCACGGAAGTGCCCGACGGCGACCGCGAGGCCGCGAAACGTGCCATCGACGCCGCGCATGATGCCTTCCGCGGCTGGGCCGCGACCACGGCATACGAGCGGTCGGCGATCCTGCGTCGTGCCTATGACCTGATGCTGGAGCGGAAGGAACACCTTGCCCGCACCATGACGGAGGAACAGGGCAAGCCCATCCGCGCGGCCCGGACCGAAGTCCAGTACGGCGCCGACTTCCTGCTCTGGTTCTCGGAAGAAGCCAAGCGGAACTACGGCGAGACCATCCCCTCCCCCCGTGCCGACCAGCGCTTCATCGTGCTGCATCAGCCGGTCGGCGTGGTGGCCGCGATCACGCCCTGGAACTACCCCGTTTCGATGATCACGCGAAAGGTCGGCCCGGCGCTGGCGGCCGGTTGCACCGTGGTCCTGAAACCGGCCGAAGCCACGCCGCTCTGCGCCATCGAGATCTTCAAGATCCTGGCCGAGGCCGGTGTCCCGGACGGTGTCATCAACCTGGTGACCGCCCTTGACCCGAAGCCGATCGGCGACGAGTTCACCACCAACCCGAAGGTGCGGAAGCTGACCTTCACGGGGTCCACCGCCGTGGGCCGCATGCTGGCCGGCCAGGCCGCTGCCAACATGAAGCGGGTTTCCTGCGAACTGGGCGGCCACGCGCCGTTCCTGGTGTTCAAGGATGCCGACCCGGTACATGCCGCGAAGGGCGCGCAACTGGTGAAGTTCCTGAACACGGGACAGGCCTGCATCAGCCCGAACCGGCTCTATGTCCACAGTTCCCTCGCCGATGACTTCACGGGCACGCTGGCGGATCGCGTGTCGAAGATGAAGGCCGGGTCGGGCTTCGAGGACGGAGTCGCCATCGGCCCGCTGGTCAACGAAAAGGCCGTGGACAAGGTCGCCCGCCAGGTCGATGACGCCCGCGACAAGGGTGCGGAGGTCGTGCTGGGCGGCAAGCGGCTGACCGACGGCGCACTTGGCCAGGGCTATTTCTACGCCCCGACGATCCTGACCGGCGTCAATCCGGCCATGGACATCTATCGGGAGGAAACCTTCGGCCCCGTGGCCCCGATCATCCCCTTCGATGACGAGGAAGAGGCCCTGGCACTGGCCAACGACACGCATTACGGCCTCGCCGCCTACGTCTATACCCGCGACATCGGTCGTGCGTTCCGCATGTTCGAAGGGCTGGATTTCGGCATCATCGGCGTCAACGACATCAACCCCAGCGCCGCAGCCGCCCCCTTTGGCGGCATGAAGGATTCCGGCATGGGACGTGAAGGTGCCCGCGAAGGCATCGCCGAGTACCTGGAGACCAAGCTGGGCGGGTTCTCCATCTGAGTCCCGGACCGACACCTTCCGCCATCAGCCGCCGACGTCTGACCGACCTGGCCAGACGTCGGCGCGATGGATCAGGTCTTCGCGGCTTCGCCGATATTGTCGACGCCGCGCTGTTCCACGACATTGGTGAGCCAGTCGGCATCCATTTCCGGAACCGATGACAGCAACAGGTCCGTGTAGGGGTGGTGCGGCGGCTTGAACATCTCGTTCTTCGGCCCCTG
>CAJYBQ010000068.1 GCA_913064755.1 uncultured Alphaproteobacteria bacterium | reverse complement strand
GAGCGAAGGGTTCGGGGATGTGGGTCACCGGCTTGCCGAGGTTAGCCGCCGGCACCTAACTGTTCGGAATGTTGTCCGGTACCTTGCGCAATCCATCCATGTCATCTGTAAACGCGATCAGTCTGGTCGTAATGTCGGAAATCTGTTCGAAGGCAAAACGCACCCATGATGTGCGGGCGACTTCTCCGAACGTGCCGATATGCGGCAGGCCGGACGGGCCGTAGCCGGTTTCGAACAGGGTATAGCCTTTCTCCGGCGGCGCTTTCTCATAGCGTTTCAGCAGCGCGCGGGCGTCCGGAAAGGGCGCGGCGTTGGTAGACAGAGCGAGATCGCGCAGCGCGTCGGACATGGTGGTTTCCCGATTTAATGAGGCAGCGGAAACTAGGCCGGGTCAGCCTGACCGTCAAGGCGGTGACCGGGAGCAATCCCGCATGGCGCAACCCTTTTGAAAGGGTACCATACGGTATGAGTCGCCCCGCCACCGATCCTGTCGTCACGCCTGTGACGCGTCACCCAGTTCTCATCGCCTCACATGGTGATGGCCTCTGGCTGTCTTCGGATGGAGAGATCGAACATCTGCCGGCAAACAAATTGCTCCGGCTGGCACAAAAACACCCTCCTCTGATCTGTCATGCCCGTTCAACATCCACGCGGCTCGGCGGCAAAGCCTTTGCCTGTTTCGATGTTCTGGAACTGTTCGGCTTCGCATTTCCGGCGAAGTTCGTGGTGCCGACAGCCTCCGGTCTGGCCCGCTTCATAGACTGCAAATTACCGAAATCACTGGAGGATGAGGCCGATGTCCTGCTGCAGACAGTCGCCCATTGTCTCGATGAACTCAGCATGGAAACCGGTGCTGCCGCCGTAAGGGCACGTCAGATTGCCTGGGCAATGGCACGCAGTGGCTGGAACTGGGCACCAACCGTACTGAGGGCCCTCGGCGAAACCTCGGACGAACCCCACACAGCCAACCAGGTCGCCGGGCTGCGTGTCTGGACCGCCCTGCCCGACTGGTCGGATCATGCGCCCGAAGGCCAGCCGGGCAGCGAATCCGTATCCTCGGCAGAAGCCCGTACCCGACTGACAGTCCTGATTGGACGTAGTGCCGAAGACACGCCGCAACAGGCAGCTTACACATCTGACGTACCCGCCCCCTTCCAGACCCGGGATCAGGTAGGCATCCCCGACCGCGTACTGGCAGAAGCCGGCCCCGCCGATGGCAGCACCCTCGCCCCTATTCCCCCGGCCCCGGCCCGGGCCGGGGAGCCGCGTCCGAGGCGGCGGTGCATCCCGTCCCAGTAGGGCTCCCTGTCCTTCCGCTTGAAGAGCTTGCCGGAATCCTCGCGCGGCAGTGCCGTATCGATGACGACCTTTCGCTGCACCTTGAACTTGGCGGTGTGCTGGCGCAGGAATGCCTGCACGTCTTCGGGTGCAAGTGCCGGGCCCGTGACCTCGATATGGGCGGCGAGGGATTCACCGAATTCCGCGTCGGGAATGCCGAACACGGCGCAGTCGCGCACGCCGGGGCAGCCGATCAGCACCTTCTCGATCTCGGCGGGGTAGATGTTGACGCCGCCGGAGATCACCATGTCGTTCTTCCGGTCGGCCAGGAACAGGCATCCGTCCTCGTCCAGCCAGCCCATGTCGCCATTGGTCAGGAAGCCGTCGATCTCCATTTCCTTCCGGGCCGCATCACGCTTGTTGTAGGTGAAATCGGTCCGGTTCGGACGCCAGATGTAGACTTCGCCGATCGTGCCGGCGGGAACATCCTTGCCGTCGTCATCCAGGATGCGAATGACATTGCCCGCGATGGGCTTGCCGACCGTGCCGTGCTTCGACAGGGCCATCTCGCTGGTCACGACCGTGACGATGCCGTTCTCCGTGGAGCCGTAGTATTCGTAGATCACGGGTCCCCACCAGTCGATCATCTGCTTCTTCGCATCCGGCGGGCAGGGGGCGGCGCCATGGATGACGTGCTGCAGGCTGGAGACATCGTATTTCGCGCGGACTTCCGGCGGCAGCCGCAGCAGGCGCACGAACATGGTCGGGACCACGTGCATGTGCGTCAGCTTGTGCTCCTGGATCATCCGCAGCAGCTCTTCCGCGTCTAACCGGGCCTCCAGATGGATCGTCGCGCCACCGCGGGCGGCGGCAAGGCCATAGGCGTTCGGCGCACTGTGGTACATCGGACCCGTCATGACACAGCGGACGTCGGTCGCTTCCGCCGGCACGCCAAAGCCCTCGAACACCATCTGGGTGGTCAGGGCCTGCGCCTCCTCGTCCATCGGGTCGCGGCGGACGCCTTTCGGGTTACCGGTGGTGCCCGACGTGTAGATCATGGTGCCGCGGCTGGCGGGGGGCAGTTCGGTCCAGGGTTCCCGGTCCTTGATGAAATCGGCCCACAGGTGGGCGCGTTCAGGCAGGTCCACCGACGCGTTGACGCCATAGGCCGCGGCGATCTCGTCCGGTGTCGGGACCACCACGATGGTCACGTCGTCGGGAATGGACGGCAGGATCGGCGGCAAGAGGTCCGAATGGATGACCACGACCCGCGCGTCGCAGTCTGTCAGGATGTAGGCGGCTTCCTCTGCCGTGTAATGCCAGTTGATCGGCGTCGCGTAGGCCCCGATCAATGCACAGGCACCCGACGCCTCGAAGAACGGGAAATCGTTGCGCAGGTCCAGCGCGACACAATCATCCAGGCCGATCCCCAGGTCGTGCAGCGCCCGTGCCGCTCTTGTCGTGTTCGCGGTCCGCTGTTCCAGGGTGAGCACCCTGTCCCCACTGATGATCTGACCCGTCATGTTGTCCAACTCTCCCCAATCATGTTGCCGAAGCAGAGCGGCCTCGACCCCGAACCTTGTCGCGGTTCATGTTTCGCGGCGCAGCCTGCCATGTTGTTCATTCATCGACCACGCTGAAACGACGGCTGTCGAAGACACGCAGCACCGCGTCCAGGTCATGGCCTCGTTTCAGCACCCGCCCGTCGCGCGCAATCACCTGGAAGGCGCCCTGCTTGCGGGCCAGTTTCGGGGTCTTCGTTATGCGGAAGAGCGGTGATTCGGCAGCGCGCTGAAACACGGCGAAGGTGGCCTGTTCCGGCCCGTGGGCGATGGCGTAGTCGCGCCAGTCGCCGCGCGCAACCATGTTGCCATAGACGTTCAGGATGCGGCCGAGTTCGCGCCGGTCGAAGCAGACATCCATCGCGACGGAAGGTCGTCCCGTGCCGGAACGGGCGGCATCTGCCCGCCCGGCACCGGAACTGTAATCGTCGAGACTGACCACCTCGCCCATCAAGAGTCCCCCAAAGCCAAAGCCTTTGAATGATGACAGGCAGCGGGGGACAGGGGAAGGGGGTGAGGGCATCAACCCTGACCTGCAGCCGACCACCGCCCGTGCCTGCACACGGTTACCGCCCGGGAGGGCCACCGCCGCCCTTCAGGCCGCGCGCGGGGGAATAGATCCACAGCGCGGCGCCGGCGAAGAGGACGAAGGCCAGCGCGGACCAGCCGAGGTGTGCCGGTGCGGCCTGCCAGTAGAGCGAGAAGCGGATCAGCTCCACGATGTGGGTGAAGGGGTTGATCTGGCAGATCCAGTAGAGCGTCTCGCTGGTTTCCTGCATCTTCCACAGCGGGTAGAGCGCCGAGGACAGGAAGAACATCGGGAAGATGACGAAGTTCATGATGCCCGCGAAATTCTCCAGTTGCTTGATGCCCGCCGCCAGCACGAGGCCCAGGCTGCCGAGCGTCAGGCCGCCGAGCAGCAGGGCAGGCAGCACCGCGATCAACCCGGTTGCGGGGATCTCGATCCCGAAGGCCAGCGCGATCAGCAGGAAGGCATAGACCTGCAGGATCGACACGAATGATCCAGACAGAAGCCGGCAGAAGATCAGGTACCAGCGCGGCAGCGGGGTCGTCAGCAGCATCCGCATGGAGCCCATTTCCCGGTCGTAGACCAGTGAAAGGGAGCTTTGCATGCCGTTGAACAGGATCACCATCGCGCAGAGGCCGGGCACGATATAGACCTCGTACTGCACGTAGCTGGCATAGGGTTCGATGATCGAGAGGCCCAGCGCGGTGCGGAACCCGGCGGCGAACACGATCAGCCAGACCAGGGGGCGGACAAGCGCTGCGAAGAAGCGTTCCCGCTGTTGCAGGAACCGCAGCGTCTCGCGGATCAGGATGCCCTGCATGCAGCGGAGCCAGATGGCGTTCCCGGCGCCGTTCACCGGCCCGCTCCCGCCGTCCGCGACAGGCCTTGCAGCGGGGCCTGCGGCTTGCGTTCCGTCAACTGGTTGAACAGGGTGCCGAGATCGTCGCAGTCGAAGCGGTCCAGCAGGGCCAGTGCCTCGCCATCCGCCTTCACCGATCCCTGGTGCAGCAGGACGACCTGGTCGCCCGCGCGGGCCTCGTCGATCAGGTGGGTGGCCCACAGCACCGTGGCGCTGCCATCGGACGCCAGGTCATGCACGTCGTCGACGATGCGCTGGCGGGTCGGGATGTCCAGGCCGACGGTGGGTTCGTCGAGCAGCAGCACCTCCGGTTCATGCAGCAGCGCCCGCGCGATCTCCAGCCTGCGCCGGTGGCCGCCGTTCAGGGCGCGCACCCGGTCACGGCGTCGGTCGGCAAGCGCCAGGCGTTCCAGTTGCGGGTGGATGCGCCGGGTCGCGTCCCGTCCGCTCATCCCCCGCAGCCGCGCGAAATAGCGCAGGTTCTGCTCCACGGACAGGTCGAGGTCCAGGGTCGGGGCCTGGAAGACGATCCCCAGGCCCGCCAGCGCGCCGCGCGGGTCGGTGGCGATATCGTGGCCGGCAATGGCAATGCGCCCGGCCCGGAGCGGCAGGAGTTGCGTCAGCAGGGCGTAGAGTGTCGACTTGCCGGCCCCGTTCGGTCCGAGCAGAACCGCGAAGGCTCCCTTTTCCACCGTGAAGCTGACGCCGTCCAGCGCCTGTTTCGGCCCGTAGCTGTGACTGACGCCGTCGATGGCCAGGGTCGGGATGGATGCGGGGGAGGGCATGGGATCAGATCGTGCCGCTGCGATGGCCCTTGCGGCGGACGATATTGGTTGCCGCATCCAGGTCGGCGAAACGCGCTTCCTCCTTCGCCATCTGGGCCTGGATGGCGGTCGGCACGTCGTCCCCGATCAGCATGGCGGCATTCCAGGTCGCGACGTAGTTCAGGGCGTCGGCGACCGAATGGTCGCGGGCATAGTTCAGCATTTCCTTCACACCGGCCATGGCCAGCGGAGACCGCGCCGCGATCTGGGCGGCAATCTCCATGACGCGGGCCATCAGGGCCTCGCGGTCGTCCAGCACCTCGTTGACCAAGCCGCGTTCCATCGCCTCCGTGGCCGGCATGCGGCGTCCGGTGAAGGCCATCTCGCGCGCGACGCCCTGCGGCACCAGGTGCGGCAGACGCTGCAACGTGCCGACGTCGGCGGCCATGCCGATATTGATCTCCTGGATGGCGATGAAGGCATCGGCGCTGGCGTAGCGGCAATCGCAGGCGGTGATCAGGTCGACGCCGCCGCCGATGCAGGCACCGTGGATGGCGGCAAGCACGGGCACCTGGCAGCGTTCGATGACGTTGAACGTCTCCTGCATCTCCAGCACCGTGCGGCGCAGGCGATGGCGTTCCCGCCCCGGTTCGGCGCGGCTGTTGGCCTGGAACAGGGTCGCGAAGTCCTGCAGGTCGAGGCCGGAGGTGAAGTGTCGGCCCCGGCCGGACAGCACCACGCAGCGCACGTCGGTGCGCTCACCGATCTCCGCGAAGACATCCACCATTTCCTGCCAGAAGGCCCGGTTCATGGCGTTCATCTTCTCGGGCCGGTCCAGTTCCACGTGGGCAATGTGATCGGCCACGGACAGGGCGAGGCTGGTGTAGGTCATTGCAGGTCTCCGAAACCTTGTGAGCAGCGATAACAACTGAAAGGCGCCCGCAGCACAAGTCCGCGGACGCCTTCGGTTGGTGGTGGCACCCGTTGCAGCCGGGCCAGGCTACTCGGCGGCCGCGACGCCGACTTCGCGTTCGACGAACTTCCTGGCATCGAAGTCCTCGGCGACCTTGTTGTCATGTTCCAGCAGCGCCTCGGCATCGATTTCCGAGTACTGGATCACGCCCATGTCGCTATAGGCCTGGCGCACGCCGTCGCCCCAGAGGCCTATGTCCTTCACCGTGGGCACGATGCGGGTGAACAGGCGCTGGCGGAATTCGTTCATCACGACGCTCTTGTCGACGACATCGGCAATCTGCTTCTTGGAGAAGCCGATGTTCTCCCAGACCTCGGTCTGCAGGAAGCGGTCGCGCATGTGGTAACAGGCCTCGACCACGAAATCCTCGCGTTCCTTGCGCTCGGATGCGGTCAGATTGGGGTAGTAGTCGCGCAGCGCCAGGCGACCGAAGGCGACATGACGGGCCTCGTCCTGCATCACGTAGGCATTGACGGTCTGGGCCAGGTTGTTGCCGGCCTGGTCACGCAGCCGCTGGAACGCCGCCAGCGCAAGGCCCTCGATCAGGATCTGCATGGTCAGGTAGGTCATGTCCCAGCGCCGGTCGGTCAGCCCCTGTTCCAGCAGGGTCTTCAGGCCGGGGGTGATGGGATAGGCCATCTGCATCTTCTCGTGCAGCAGGCGGGAGAAGGCTTCCACGTGCCGCGCCTCGTCCATCACCTGGGTGGCGGCATAGAACTTGGAGTCGGCATCGGGCACCGTCGCGACGATCTTCGCGGTGGCGATCAGCGCGCCCTGTTCACCGTGCAGGAACTGACTGATGTTCGCGGACTGCAGATGCCTGCGGACCTCTGCCTTGTTCTTGTCGTTCATCTTGTTCCAGGCGTCGGAGCCGTAGATGGCGATACCCTGGTCGGGCAGGGACATGGGGTTGTCCCAGTCCATGTCCTCGCTCCAGTCGATGCGCTCCGCCGCGTCCCACTGCTGCTTCTTGCCCTTGTCGTAGAGCGCCAGCAGTGATTCCCGTTCGTCATCATACTCCCAGGTGAAGTTGATTTCGGTGGCCCCGTCGAAGTGCCACTGGGTCTGTTCGACTGGCAGGGTGTAGAGGTGTTTCGTCGCCATGTTCGTCTCCCGTCTGATCGTTTTTTTCCTTGTTGCGCGCATGCTGGACGTGAAATGACTGGTGGTCAATAGAACGCGCGGGCGAGGCCCCGCCCGGGTGCTGACCACGGCATCATCCTTAACGGTTCATTCAGCAAGATCGTCGATAGTCCGTCGCCGTGGTGCCATCGCGCATGCATGGGTTCAGAAAGCGGAAAATCAGGCAAGCATGGTCAAGATCACTGAAGGACCGATCATCGCCGACGGGCAGGGTCTGGGGATGGCTGGACGCCACGTGCTCCAGGGCCACCAGCTCCCGTCGGCACGGCCCCGCCCCCGGGCGAAGGCCTGCGCGGTGAAGGACAAGCAGGACCCGGATGCGGACCTGTTCGCCCTGCTCGCCCCCCCGGAAACCTTCGTGCGCCACGACCTGCTGGGCGTGTTGCTGGAAAAGCCGCTCAAGCGCCTGCGCGGGCCGGTGGCCGCGGGCGTCCTCTACATGAACAACGGCAACCACGTCTTCGCCATCGTCTTCAACCATCGCAGCGCCCGCCCTGTGCAGAAGGGCAACGAGAAGGTGCGCGAGGCGGACCTGATGTCCATCATCGTGCCCGGGCTCGTCCCGTCGATGCTGGAACTGCAGCAGCGCGGCCTGGTCCATCGCAGCATTCGTCCCGAGACCGTGCTGCTCACGCGCGGCGGCGACGTCATCCTGGACCAGTGCCTGGTCGGCTTGCCGGGGTTCCACCAGCCCCCCGCCTTCGAACCGATCACCGTCCAGCTGGCGCAGCCGACCGGGCGGGGCGACGGCATCTTTGCGGATGACGTGTTCGCCTTTGCCGTGACGACGTTGCAGTTGCTGACCGGGGAGCCACCCGCGAAGAGCCTGAAGCCGGACGAACTGTTCAGGCAGCGGGTCCTGAGCGGGTCCTATGACGTGCTGCTCCGTCGCCGGAAATTCGCCACCGCGATCCAGGTGATGTTCGCCGGCTGCCTGCGTGACGAGGAAGGTCGCCGCTGGACGCACGATGACCTGAACCGCTGGATGAACGGCATCTTCGACATGCCGCGTCCGTCGGGTGGTGGTCGGCGGGCCACGCGGCCGTTCATCTTCCGTGACAAGGAAGTCTTCTCCCCGCAGCTTCTGGCGAAGGAGATCCACCGGCATCCGGAAGACGCCATTGCGCTGATCCTGAATGGCAGGATCGAGAAGTGGTTGCGCAACGTGCTCGTCGACGAGCCCGGTGCCGACATCGTGCGCCGCGGTCTCGAACTGGTGACGCAGACCAAGTCGATCACCGTCGAGGAGAAATCCGACCTGGTGGCCCGGTCCATCCTGGCCCTCGATCCCACGGGACCGATACGGTTCCGGGGCGTGAGTTGCACCGCCTCCGGTCTGGCTGGCGGCCTGTGGCATGCCTATATCAGCCAGGAGGCAAACTGGCGTGAACCCTTCGCTCGCCTGCTTGGGTCGTCGCTGCTGGACGAGTGGTTGCGGGTCGGCGGGCGTGCCGTCCGGGCCGGTCTGCCTGCCAACATCCTGTCGCGCATCCGCGCCGTGACCAAGGAAGCGGGACGCCCCGGCTTCGGGGTCGAGCGGGCCCTCTACGAACTGCTGCAGCGTCAGCCCTGCCTGGGGCCGGAGGTCATGTCGGACATTCCGCGCACCCCGACCGAACTGATGGCAGCGCTGGACCGGAAGCTTTCCGCCGACGCCAATGCCGAATTTGCCCTGGCCGCGCACCAGATGGCCTTCCTTGCCGCGCATGACCGGCGGCTGGAGCGCAGTGTCCGGTCGGTTCCGACGCATGATCGGGGGACGGAATCGCTCGTCAAGCTGGCCCGCTTCGTGGCCGAACTGCAGGAAATTCACCATCCAGGCCCGGTTCCCGGTGTGACCCGTGCCTTTGCTGCGGCCCTCGGCCCCGTCACCCGCGGGTTGCAGAGCCGGGTGCGCAGGATGGTGCTGGAGAAGAAGATCGAGAGCCTGGTGAAGCGGGGCGACCTGGGCGCGCTGCTGTCCGAACTCGACCTGCTGCACACGCTTGAGCAGGACGAGACCGAGTTCCACCAGGCGATGGCCCAGTACAACCACCTCGAGAACCTGATCGCCCGCTTGTCCGAGTTCGGCCCGGGGCAGCGTGCGCTGGCAATGCAGAGAGGCTATCGCTATGCGCAGATGTTCAGCCTTTCCATCTGCTTCCTGACCATATTCTACTTCTCGATGGAGGCCCTGTTGTGAGCAACGCCGTGTCACAGCCGAAACAGGGGGGCAGCAAACTCTCCATATTGCTGATGCTGGCCCCGGCCATCCTGTTGCCGGTGGCCCCGGCGACCTTCGCGCTCGCCATGGT
Source organism: uncultured Alphaproteobacteria bacterium (assembly GCA_913064755.1). Classification (GTDB taxonomy): domain Bacteria; phylum Pseudomonadota; class Alphaproteobacteria; order Minwuiales; family Minwuiaceae; genus Minwuia. Next base: position 1,391 of record CAJYBQ010000068.1, on the reverse strand, counting down.
CTACATGCTGCCGACGATCATCATCGGCTCCACCCGCCTGCTGCGCGTGCAGGGGGCCGTGGCGACCATGTTCGGCATGAACCTGTCCGGCGCCCTGCCGGGCCTGGTTGCCCACTGGGAGCGGCGTGGCAGCTTCGATGACGCATTCCGGATGATGCTGGATCCCGAGTTCCTGATAGTCAACCTGGCCGCCTGCGCGATCGGCCTGGTGCTGCTGTTCGCGGCCCCCTTCATCGCCCGCGCCTGGGTCGACATCGCCAGTGCCCGGCTGCGGTCCCGTGCCATCTCCCAGCGCAAGCGGTTGCTGGACGAATGGGGCGACGAAGTGCGCGGCGACCACCCCCCACCGGGTGATTGAAGACGCGCTTGCCGCGGCTTGTCATGAATGTCGGCGGATGCCCCGGGAACGGGTGAGCGATCCGTCACCCGCATCCACCAGCTGCCGCGTGGCAGGTGATCTGCGGTCCCCTGAAACGGGAACCGCCCGCCGGCCGGCCTTCCGACCCGAGGGTCGTCCGGCAGACCGGCGGGCGGAAAACGCGGCCCGTCAGTTGTGAAGCAGCTTCATTGCAACATCAGGTTTGGCAGCCAGAGGGTGATCTGCGGGAAGATGACCACCAGGCTGAGGCCGATCAGCTGCAGCATCACGAAGGGAATGATGCCCTTGTAGATGTCCTGCATCTTCACTTCCTTTGGTGCCACACCCTTCATGTAGAAGAGCGCGAACCCGAATGGAGGTGTCAGGAACGATGTCTGCAGGTTGACCGCGATCAGGATCGCGAACCAGTAGATCACCTGGTTCTCGACCTGGTTCGGGGTCAGTCCTTCCAGTCCCAGGTGATCCGCGAACTCCGGCGCGAACGCCTTGATGACCGGGGAAAACACCGGAAGGATGATCAGCGTGATCCCCAGGAAATCGAAGAAGAAGCCCATGATGAACACGGTGAACAGCAGCAGGAACAACAGCGGCCATGCACCCAGTTCCAGCCATTCGATGAAGTGGATGATCAGGTCCTCGCCGTAGACATTGCGGAACACCGTGGAGAACGCGGTGGCCCCGACGAAGATGAAGAAGATCATCGCCGTGGTCAGGCCGGTCCGGTGACAGACCTCCCGCATGACGGTCCAGGTCAGGGTACGGTTGAACCAGGCCAGCACGATGCTGCCGAAGGCACCGATGCCGGCAGCTTCCGTCGGCGTCGCCCAGCCCGCGAAGATCGACCCCAGGACCATCATGACCAGGAAGATCGGCGGCATGAAGCCCTTCAGGAGCCCACCGAACATGGTGTCGCCACCGCGACGGCACATCCCCATCCCGACCACGAAAATCGACAGGAAAACCAGCACGCTCCAGTTCATCCGCTCCATGCCCAGCCGATCCACGAGGCCAA